>NZ_MIIZ01000730.1:0-4000 GCF_001743005.1 Shigella sp. FC1967
GGGGGGTACACACGTAATGTATGTTCTCCATCATGCTGACAAACCCAATCTGTACCACGGTTTACCAGAAAACCCAGAAATTAGCTCTACCGTTAAATTCTGGAAAGGTATTTGGAAACCCTTGGCTGCTGTTGGTTTTGCCGCAACCTTCGCAGGTGCTATTTTCCACTATTTAGGTGTCGGTCCAAACCGTACCACTGAAGAAGATGAAGAAGAAGCACTCAAAGAGATGGAAGCATCTTCTAAAACACAGACCTCTGTGAAGAAGGAGGAGCAGAAATGATGAAGAAGAAAGGTGATAAAATTCTTCGCCATACCGCATCAGAGCGTATAAACCACTGGGTTGTTGTGATTGTCTTTCTGTTCACAGCAATCAGCGGATTGGGTTTCTTCTTCCCATCTCTGAACTGGTTCATGAATATTTTAGGAACACCAGAATTGTCGCGTCTGTTACACCCATTTGTGGGTAGTGCTATGGCAATTCTCTTTATCTTTATGTTCTTCAGATACTTGAAGTATAACTTTATCGATAAAGATGACTTAGTCTGGGCTAAAAATATTCATAAAGTGCTACAAAATGAAGAAGCTGGCGATATCGGTCACTACAATTTAGGTCAGAAAGGCATTTACTGGATGTTAAGTATCAGTCTAATCTTACTGACCGTCAGTGGCATTATCATTTGGCGTCCTTATTTCGCCGAGTATTTCTCGATCCCAGTGATTAGAATTGCCTTATTAGTTCACTCATTATCAGCAATTTTACTGATAATCACCGTATTTGTTCACGCTTATGCGGCATTCTGGGTGAAAGGGTCAATTCGTAGCATGATTGAAGGCTGGGTAACGCGTGGCTGGGCTAAAAAGCACCACCCTCGTTGGTATCGTGAAATTCTCGAAGAAGAGAAAAAAGAAGCCGAAAAGCAGTCAGAGAAATAATACTCTAAAGTCTATTTCTGAACAAACGGAGGCTTGATCAGCCTCGTTTTTTATTCACTTTACGCCCGTTTTTAAGACGTAAAAAACAATAAAATCACGCTATTATTACCCACTGTCATGGCTTCATGTTTGCTTTTGATTTATTCTGAAACCAAACCCTGTGGGTATTCACTATAAAATTTATGATAATAGGAAGATAGAACGTTATGAGTATTCGCATCGTTCCTAAAGAGCAATTAGGTAAAGAACCATCAGAAAAAGGGATTAGTTTTATTCCTCCCGTATTATTCCCGAATCTGAAAAACCTTTATCAACGTCGTGCAGAACGTTTTCAAGCACTAGCAAAAGATAATCCTTTTGCAGACTACCTTGAATTTGCGGCAGAAATTGTCAAGGCTCAAGAAAAAGCACTTCATGACAATCCACTCATCATCGATCTTGCTCCACTTATGACACAGCAAATCGGTGCCGCGCCTTTAGATAGAAAAACATTCAAACGCAGTAAACATTGGCATGCTTTATTAGCTTCAATTATTGCTGAATTACGTCCCGTTGTGCCTGAAAGTGCCACTATCACTTTAGAAAATCTTTCTAAAGCTTCTGAAACTGAATTAGAAGAGATGGCAACAGCATTACTTAATGATGAATATTCAAAAGTCTCAGCAGATAAATCTGTCTTTATTTGGGCAGCATTGTCTCTTTATTGGGCACAATTAGCGGCAAATATTCCAGGTAAAGCCAAGACAGAATACGGTGAAAATCGTCAATTTTGCCCAGTTTGTAACAGTATGCCTGTGGCAAGCATGGTACAAATCGGCACAACACAAGGTTTACGTTATTTACACTGTAATTTATGTGAAACACAGTGGCATGTTGTACGCATTAAATGCACCAACTGTGAATTAACGGGTAAATTAAATTACTGGTCTTTAGACAGCGAAAATGCCCCAGTAAAAGCAGAAAGCTGTGGTGATTGTGGAAGCTATCTGAAAATTTTATATCAAGAAAAAGATGCCAATGTGGATGCTGTCGCTGACGATTTAGCCTCTATTGTTCTTGATGCAAAAATGGAAGAAGAAGGCTTTGCTCGTAGTAGCATTAATCCATTCCTGTTCCCGAACGAATGATAATTAGGTATTAGAATGACAAATGATATGCGCTCACTTTATAGTCAACTACCGTCTATTGATAAATTACTGCACCAAGCAGACATCCAAGCCTTAGTGGCTTCTTATGGTCAGACATTTATTGCAGAGCATTTACGAAAGTTACAAGAAGAAGCGCGTATCATTATTCGCCAAAAAAACACGTTACCCCAATGGCATAATCATTGGGTAGATGAATTAAAAAATCGTATTACATTACAACGAAAATCCTCAATTAGACCTGTTTTCAATTTAACAGGCACTGTTTTACACACTAATTTAGGGCGTGCATTAATGGCAGAATCCGCCATTGAAGCGGTTAGCCAAGTTATGCGATCACCTGCAACCTTAGAGTATTCTCTTGATGGGGCTTCAAGAGGACACCGCGATCGCGCGATCGCAGATTTGTTATGTGACTTAACGGGGGCAGAAGATGCTTGTATCGTTAATAACAATGCCGCGGCTGTTTTATTGATGCTCGCAACGGTTGCACCTCATAAAGAGGTCGTTGTTTCTCGTGGTGAATTAGTAGAGATTGGTGGCGCTTTTCGTATCCCTGATGTGATGACACAAGCAGGTTGTACACTCAAAGAGGTGGGAACAACAAACCGTACTCACCTTAAAGATTATCGTAACGCCATTAATGAAAATACCGGTTTGCTAATGAAAGTTCATACGAGCAATTATTGTATTCAAGGTTTTACAGCAGAAGTCCATGGCGACGAACTTGCCGCGCTTGGCAAAGAGATGAATTTACCCACCGCTATCGATTTGGGCAGTGGCTCAATGACTCATTTAGCCGCCTTAGGTTTACCTTCCGAGCCAATGCCTCAAGATTATCTGCAACAAGGTATCGACCTTGTTACCTTCTCGGGCGATAAATTATTAGGTGGCCCACAAGCTGGGATAATCTTAGGTAAAAAAGTGTGGATTGAGGCTATTCAACGCCAT
The DNA here is from genome assembly GCF_001743005.1 of Shigella sp. FC1967. Classification (NCBI taxonomy): domain Bacteria; kingdom Pseudomonadati; phylum Pseudomonadota; class Gammaproteobacteria; order Enterobacterales; family Enterobacteriaceae; genus Shigella; species Shigella sp. FC1967. The sequence continues at coordinate 3,033 of NZ_MIIZ01000730.1, forward strand.
CCTTTAAAGCGTGCATTACGTGTTGATAAAATGACATTAGCGGCTTTAGGCGCCACATTACGCCTTTACCAACAACCTGAAAAAATGGCGGTTGAGATCCCGACATTACGTTTGTTAACGCGGACACAAACAGAAATTAATGATATGGCGCAACGGTTATTGCCTCATTTTCAGGCATATTATGGGGATAACTACCATATCACGGTATCCTCATGTGCTTCTCAAATAGGCAGTGGTTCATTACCTATTGAAAGTTTGCCAAGTGCGGCACTGACCTTTGAAGCCAAAGATGGAAAAGGTAGCCAGTTAGATGCGCTAGCTGCGCATTGGCGTAATTTAGAAAAGCCAATTATTGGTCGAATTACTGATGGTCGCCTGTGGCTTGATCTGCGCTGTCTTGAGGATGAAAATGCATTAATACAGGCACTTTTACTATGATTTTTGCGACAGCAGGTCACGTAGACCACGGAAAAACCACTCTTATACAGGCCATTACTGGGGTAGATACGACCCATTTACCTGAAGAGAAAAAGCGCGGCATGACCATCGATTTAGGTTATGCCTATTGGCGTCAAGATGATGGAACCTCAATAGGTTTTGTGGATGTTCCTGGCCATGAGAAATTCCTTTCAAATATGCTCGCAGGTGTTGGTGGGATCTCTCATGCACTATTAATTGTGGCTTGTGACGATGGCGTTATGGCACAAACCATCGAACATATTTCTATTTTACGTCTTGCTGGCTGTCCTCAAGTTACCGTTATTCTCACCAAAGCCGATCGCGTTACACCTGAGCGAATAGAAGAAGTTCGTTCACAAACAATCGATGTATTAGCCAATTTAGGCTGGCAACAACCTGATATTTTTGTCACTTCAGCCCCTTCTGGTGAAGGTATTCCAGCGCTTCGTAACTACCTTGTTGAGTTGCATCAGCAAGAGCAACAGCATCCTCAATGGCATAAGCGTTTT
>NZ_MIIZ01000731.1:0-3980 GCF_001743005.1 Shigella sp. FC1967
GTTGTTTGTTCTGTCTTATTTTTATCTTGTGAAGGTGTTCCTGTATTTGAATTATCACAACCAACGACTGATATTAATAAAAGACTTATTATCGATGCCTAACCACAAGTTACCTTTCTCAGTTTTTTGACTAAATTGAACTTCATCGGATTGAATATTTTCTGACTCAGGCTTAGATTGTGTTGTTTGTTCTGTCTTATTTTTATCTTGTGAAGGTGTTCCTGTATTTGAATTATCACAACCAACGACTGATATTAATAAAAGACTTATTATCGATGCCAATATACTCTTTTTCATAATCCCTCATTATATTATTAAGTAGCAAACTCGCTATAAACTATAATGAGTTTAATAATTAATGACTATTATTTATTAATTTTATTTGAAGTATAACAACAACTCTCTTTATAAGAGTATTGTAAGTTGATTAGTAACGTATATTTACTTAAATATAACGTTATATATTTATAAATATTTTTTAATGCATTTATAAATATCCGATATTCGCTATTTTCAATTCTTTCTTTTAACGTCGAGATAATGTGTTTTAATATAAAACCAATAAACTCGGTGCTATCGCTAAAATAGCCCCAAAACCTAGCCTGATATTCTTGTTAATAACCTCTTAGGTAGAAAAGATGTCTTCGAGCTATCAACCATTAGAATGTCTTGAAAAGCAAACGATTATCAATGCAACAATAGAAGGCTCTAAAAGCGAGTATACAGTGATTTTTGATGGTTCAGGGCGGGAAGGTAAGCCATCGGTCTTATGTAGCTCCAGACAGCCTTACAAAGCATGAATATTCAAAAGCATAGAGGTGTGGCGACAGAACGACTACTCATAGGTTTAAATGCTGTTTTAATAAAAAATACCAGCAAATCAAACAATAAATAATCAGCTTTAAATGGATATGCAAAAAGATGTGTAATCTTGTGCTCAATCTCATTAGATAGCGTCGTTTGGTGTTTTTTTACCAATTGTGGTTCAAAAAAGCCATTGCGGTCGCATAGGGTTGCTAGCTCAAAGTTACCTGTTGGGGTTTTAATCGTCTTTTTGGTAGTCCCATTTCGATGATTAGTTTTAATGTCATTGAAGTAAATGAGAGTCTAATTCGGCGGATAATGCGCCTCTGTTGACTGTTTAATTAATGGGGGCAGGATGCGGTCAAAGCCTGCCCCTCTTGAAGTGCTTTTAGGGCTTTATCAAAATCGAAAGGTTGTGTTATCAGTCATTTCTTTTTGAGGTAGTTTACTGGAATGACACAGAATTTCTAACACGCCCTTTAATCGTTTTACCATATCAAATCAGACAACTGATTACTTATTTGCTTCTTTTTTTTAAAGTCTCAAATTGTGCTTGATTTAAGCCAAAATCACCAAATTTAAGTAACGCAGGATCATGGAAATCGCTACCTCCACTTTTTAGCAAACCAAATTTATTGGCATAATTTTGGGTCAATTCATAGTCGATAGGCTTCATTCTAGAGTGGCTTATTTCTAATCCTTTCAAACCAAACTGAACATATTTTTCTATTTCATCATAGTTACCATAGACACACGGATGAGCAAGTATAGGAATACCACCATCTTGTAAAATAGCAGCAATACCTTCATTAACAGGGATATATCCCATTTTTAAATCCGTTTCTATTTTTGTTTTAGATCCAAAAAGTTGTTTATAGCGCTCTTTGGTCATTTCCTCGGGATACTTTTCTCTCAATGCTTGGAATATATTCATTTTAAAAACAATATTATATTTTGAAAACTTTTTCGCATCTTCATAACAAATATCATAGCCTTGTTGATTGAGAGATAATATTAATTCTCGGTGAAACTGATCACGACAGTTGAGTGTGTTATCACACAACTTGTCAACGTTGGGCGTTTTTTCGTTAAGCCAAAGCCCCACTACATGGACTTTCTTATAGACGTCAAAGTCATAACAACTCATTTCAACACCTTTGACGATATTTAATCCAAGACGCTCCCCTTCACGGTAAATTTCATCGTAATGATTGGTTGTATCGTGATCAGTAATAGCTATAGTCTTAATACCGTTTCTAAACGCATTTTCAAGGACATCTTTTATTTCACAAACACCATCACTATGGTTTGTGTGAACATGTAAATCAGCATAAATCATAAAGAAGTACCTCTATTAATTCTTCCATTATAAATGGTCGTGCAATAATAGTGACTCGTAGTAAGCTAGATAACACCGTATTTAACCCACAGTAAGTAAAACTGTATTTTGGTCGACATGTTTTTTATCAGTCTGAACAACGTCTAGCTTATGATCATCATTAGTAATGATGATCATCGTTGTTGGATCATAGCCGGCAGCTATTATCGCATCTAAATCAAATTCAATTAGCGTATCGCCTTTTTTAACTTTCTGACCTTTAACTACACAGCATGTGAAGTGCTGTCCTGCTAAGTTAACAGTATCAATCCCCACATGGATCAACATTTCGATATTGTTAACTAGTGTTAAGCCAATCGCATGACCAGAAGAAAAGGTAATATCAACAACGCCATCTGCAGGTGCAATCACTTTTCCTGTTGTGGGGATAATTGCAATGCCAGGTCCCATAATGCCAGAGGCAAATGTTTCATCATTAACTTCTGAAAGTGCAACCGTTTTACCTTGAAGTGGTGAAATTAACCCAACCGGTAATTTATTATCAGGTGTTTGTGGTTTTTTGTTGGTTGATGCAGCTTGTTTATTATTTTCTTCTTCGTCACGGATTGGATCGTCAGTAGGATCATCAAAACCAATAATAAGCGTTGCAATAAAAGTGGCTACACTGGCAATCAATAAGGTAATTATTGCATTTACCACTTGGTTATCCGTATCAGATATCCACATTGGTAAACTTAATAAGCCCGGAGTGACATAAACGAATGCTTTTAACTTAACAATACCGGCAAATAATCCCGCAATAGCACCACCAATCATACAAGCGTACATTGGTTTTTTCAGTTTCAGGTTCACACCGTACATAGCAGGTTCAGTTATACCACCAAAAAAAGGCGGTAATACTGGCAGAAAAAGCTAATTGTTTTAATGTTTTGTTTTTAGTACGAACAGAAACAGCTAAAGAAGCAGCAGCCTGAGACATATTAGAACATAGCGCCATCACACGAATAATGGGGTCAAAACCTTTTTGCTCCACTAACATAATACTGACGGGACTAAGTGCTTTATGCATACCAATAGACACTAGCCATGGATAAATGGCCACTAATAATGGAATAGCAATAAAGCCAGTATGCTCTTGGATTAAGATCACCCCATCAGCAATTAATTGCGCGAACCATGAAGTGACAGGACCAACCGCAATCAACGCAATTGGCGTAGAAACCAAAATCACCAATAATGGCACCATAAACACTTTAACCATTTCTGGCACAATTCGAGCAATAAATCGTTCTATATAAGACATCATCCAGACAGTAATTAAGGCAGGGATCAGCTGAGATGAATATTTAACCAAAGCAACAGGAATATGCATAAACTCAACAGGCTCACCGGCTTTAACTAAGCTTGTCCATTCAGGACTGACCATCGCTAAACAGACCATCGCAGCTAAATATTGGTTACAATTAAATATTTTCGCTGCCGAGAAACCAATAAATACCGGCATAAAATAGAAGGCCGTATTAAAGATAAAGTTAAGGATATAATAGGTTTGGTCACTTTTATCCAACCAACCGAGCATCGTTAATACAATTAGTAAAACTTTCCCCATACCGGCACCCGCTAACAGAGGGATAACCGGAGCGATAGAGCCAGTAATTGCTGATAATACTTTATTTACGATAGACTGTTTCTTCTGGTCTTTATTATTATCATGAGGAATATTATTTGTTTTTATCATTTTTGTTAGTTCATTAAATACTTTATCAACATCATTACCGATAACCAGTTGATATTGTCCTCCCTTCATCACGTCAGATAATATTTTACTATTCGCTTT
>NZ_MIIZ01000732.1:0-19362 GCF_001743005.1 Shigella sp. FC1967
TTGTTTATTATTTTCTTCTTCTGTTTTTGCAGCTGAAAATCTTAATATCTTTGGTTCATTAATTATCGCGCCCTGTAAAGTATTACCCGAAAATGCTCAAGTCGATGTGGTATTTGATGAAATTCGCTTGGATGATATTTATAAAAGTTATTTTGAATTCGAGAAAAAGGATTTCAAAATTATTTTATCAGAGTGTGATATCTCTATTGCTAAGCAAGTAAAAATTAAGTTTGAAGGGCAAACTCATAATGAACTTGCTGGCTTATTAGCATTAGATGATAGCGCTAATAATCCTGACTTAGGAATAAAAATTACGACTAAAGAAGGTGTCCCTGTTAAATTAGGGGATTACACCAGCTTATATAATATTCCTAATAATGGCATTTTTGAGCTTAACTTTATTGCTTATTTACAAGCAACAGCAAAAGCTATTGCAGACAAATCAATTAAACCGGGGCACTTCTCTGCGACTGCGTGTTTTCTTTGAAATATGAGTAAAAGATAATGAAAAAAATACAGCAACTTTTAAAGTTATTCATTGTGTTATGGAGTTGTTCTCTTATTAATGTGCAAGCCGCAGGCTATTTTTCTTATATTACTTCTATTACAAAGCCTGAAACACGTTATCATTTTGTCATGGAATATTGGCACGCGACTGAAACGTACCCTAACCCATGTGCTTTAGTGCTTCCTGGAAGAGCACGGTGTTATATACAAATAAACCATCTACATAAAGGGAAAGACACAGGTGGTGTTGCCGATAGGGCGCCTTGGCGTTGTCGTGAAAATATTGCCGATCTACCGAATGAAAAAGCGGTAGTTGATTATTTGGTTAATCAATGTGGTTTATCTTTTCCTTATGTTGGTTATAGTCAGCATGCTGGGTCGGTGAAAACAGACGAATGTATAGGCTTCTTTTTAACAACGAGTGCAGGAGGAGGGAGTGGCAAGCTTGTTCCTAATGGTGTTTGTGGTATAGCCCCCCCTCCAGCAGGAAAATGTGCATTTGTCAGTGATAATTTAACCTTGTCTCATGGCGTGCTTGATGTGGCACAAGTTAATAATCATGAAGTGACACGGCAATTTTCTTTTACTTGTAATACCGATATGCCAGTCAGAATATCAAGTGCACAAGTTGATCATTATTTAGATCTTAATCCAGATAGAAGTATCCGCTCATTTTTAACCTTAAATGGCTCTCCTGCATCGATTGGCACTGAAGTTAATGCAATACAAAATCAATATATGACTGTTGATATTACCTCGAAACTTCAAACCTTTGGAACACCTTCATTAGGTAACTTTAGCGGTACTACGACATTGGTATTATCAATACCCTAATAATTATAAGAGTCAATAATGACCTATTATCGATAGCGTTTTTCGTTGACTTACCCGCACATTATTGTGCGGGTTTTTTTTTATGTGGTTAATTTGAAACGAAGTTTATCGCGTTATCGGTTCAATCACTAATTCGCCCTTATTGGTATCTAATGTTAATTTTTGGGATTCAGTGACTTTTAATACCGCAGAACCTAAATTAACTAACATAGGTAAGCGCATTTCAGCCGCGATAATGGCGCTGTGAGAGTGACTATCCCCTTTTGCTAAAACAATACCGACCAATTGACTATCAATTAGTTGAATTAATGTAGAAGGAAAAAGCTCTTTTGCGACCAAAATAGCGGGTTGTGAAGGGACAAAACTTGGGCGAGTTTTATCTTGTAAATGATAAAGCACTTGATTACGCAGATCACGAAGATCGAGTTCACGCGCGCGTAAATAGGGATCGGTAAGTGCACAATACAACTGTGTTCTTTCTTGCATTTCATCCGACCAACTTTGCTGGGCGCTGATTTTCTCTTCTTTGATACGATCAATCACGCTTGTTATTAACTCATCATCATCTAACATCATGATATGGCCGTTAAAAATAGCGCCAATATGCTCACCTAATTTTTGGCTAGCTTTATTGGCACTCTGTTTGAGTGCTTTTAGTGTACTTTTTATTGCAAAATTAAATTTGCCAATTTCAGCATCAATATTAATCGGTTTTGATAAATCTTCGAGGGGAGAGAGTTCTATTTCATGCCAAATAAAAGCCGGTGCTTTAACTTGAGATACTGGGGTTAAATGACCTTTTAATGTAATGGTATTAGAATCTGAAGGTAACTCTTCACCAAAGCCATTTCGAGCAAGTTCAAGAAAAGCCGCAATCGCCTCATCTTCTTGTTCACCCGAGGCAATGAGTGTTATCTCATCACCTTGATGAATTTGTATTAATGAAAGCTGATTTAAACTGAGCGGATTAATACGTCTATCCCCTTTAACTAATTGATAATCAGCTTGAAAAGCAGAAAGAACCTCAACTAAAGTTGCGGCGGGTCTTACGTGTAAACCATGGGGATTACGTACTATCCAACTTGCCTCTTTGCCGTGAATTTTAACAGGGGCATTAATATCGTTTTTAGGTTGAACGAAATTTTCACCGAGTTGGATCTTCTTTGGATATAAAGAATTTGAAGCTTCCTCAATCACTTTTTCTAGAGATGCCCCGGAAGATGCGGCCACAACGGCTGCAAGCGTACCTTCAACTAAAGGCGCTGAGCAGAGGGTGACTTTCTCAGCAAGTTCTGGATCAAGTAACTCAATCGCCGTTTCTGCACTTAATATTGCACTCCCTAAATCCATCATCACAACAATAGATTGTGCTTGTGAAAGCGATTCTATTGCCGTCATAATTTTAACGGCATCCGTACCAATCGCATGCTCTTCATCATTGACACCTGCGGCAACAGCAAGTTGGCAATGCGTTGGATTAAGCATCTGACTGGCAAGTTCTGCCACACCATCAGCGAGATGTTTACTATGAGAAACAATAACAATATTTATCATGGTAGACCTTTATTGGTTGCTTGGTCAGTTATGCATTAACACTATTTGCAAGGGCTTGTATCATCAGTACCACAGAAGCACTGCCAGGATCTTTATGTCCGATACTGCGCTCACCTAAGTAGCTTGCTCGTCCTTTCCTCGCTTGCATCGGAATGGTATTTTCAGCCGCTTTTTCCGCGACAACTTGTGCTTGGGTGAGGGCTTCTTTGATAGAAAGGTTTTGTTCATTAGCGTGTTTTAATGATTCAACCACAGGCCACCAAACATCACACATAGTTTTGTCATTGGGTTCTGCTTTTCCTCGACTTACAATGCCTTCTACACCTTCTGTTATCATTTCAACAAGTTGATTAAGTTCTAGGTTTTGTAATGAAGCCGTAGGTTTGGCTGCACGAATAAAAAAGGTACCAAATAGAGGACCACTTGCTCCGCCAATATTGGAGAGTAATGTCATGCCTGTGGTTTTGAGGATTGTGCCAATATCTTGTCCTTCAAATTCAGGTAATTTTTCCTGCACTTTTCTAAAGCCACGGTTCATATTTAAACCGTGGTCGGCATCACCAATTTCACGATCTAAATCCGTTAAATAATCGCTGTTTTGTTCAAACAGCTGTGCACATTGTTGTAACCAAAGAATAATTTGTGCTTGAGTTAATGCCATAATTTGTTCCTTTTTATTTTTATGAATAACTTATTTCACCATTGCGGGTGTATTCACTGGGGCATCCCATAAAGAGAGCAATTCATCATCCACTTTGAGTAGGGTAATGGAGATCCCTGACATATCGAGTGAAGTACAATAAGCGCCAATTAAAGAACGTTCGATGGTTAAGCCAAATTTTTCACAGCATTGAGTTAAACGGTTATAAACACCATAAAGTTCAGATTGTGGTGTAGCACCCAGGTTATTAACTAAAACAATGACGCGATCGCAGATTTTAAAGGCTGTTTTTCCTGCTCTTCATCAATCCAAGTGCCGTTTTCACGATCCCAATTGCGGATCACTCGTTGATAATGACCATTTTCAATTAAGGTATTAAACATGGCATCAACAGTATCATTGAGAGAAATAAATTTACGGCGGTTAATACCCGGTTCACCGTGAATACCTACACCGAACTCCATTTCATTTTCAGGTAAAGTGAACGACGGTTTTCCTGCTGCTGGCACCGTACAGGCTTCCAAGGCAATACCGATAGAAAAACCATTGTTATTAATGTAATGACCTAATGTCACTAGTTCATCAAGAGGATCACCTCTTTCAGCTGCTGCACCCAGTAGTTTTTCTATCAAAACAGTATTAGCAACACCACGGCGTCCTGCGGTATATAAGCTATCTTTTACTGCCACATCATCATCAACTAATACCGTGGCGATTTTGATACCATCGTCATGAAGCAGTTCTGTTGCGGTTTCAAAGTTAAGCACATCACCCGTATAATTTTTCACGATCATTAAAACGCCTTCACCACTATCAATCGCTTTGGCGCAGTCATACATTTTATCCGGTGTGGGTGACGTAAATATTTCACCTGGACATGCGCCATCAAGCATTCCTTTACCCACAAAACCCGCATGCATCGGTTCATGCCCGCTACCACCGCCAGACAATAGAGCAACTTTACCTTTTACGGGAGCATCTTTTCGCGTGACATAAAAAGAGGAGGGATGAAGTTTGATTTCAGGATGGGCTTTTGCAAAGCCTTGTAGTTGTTCAGATAACACATCATCAACTCGATTAATCAGCTTTTTCATCTTAAATGCTCCATTTGAAATTTGTGTTTCGTCTTCAAATCAGAAATAGGGTTTCTGGTTTGGGGGGCTGACAAATTATTGATTAGAGGATTGGCAAACACGGCATCAATAAGCGGTGTTTGTTTTATTTAAAACATAAGAATTATTTTTATTTAGCTTAAAAATGAATCTACATCATTTATCTTTCTATAAGAATAGGTTAGTCAAATAACCTGCCAGAATGGGAGCAAGATCATAAAAATAAATGAAAAAAAGCGTGTCTGTTCGGGATGGCTATATGTTTTGCAAAAGTGTAAGTGCTTTCTCTCGTTGTTCTGGAGAAAGATTTTTAATGACATCTAATAACAATGTTTCTTTGTTTTTTGCACTTGGCATAAGGGTGTGGCTAAACGTGAGGTTTAAAACAAAGGTATGCCCGCATTCAGGATCACGACAAGCACAATAGAGATCGGATAACTCTTTGTGTTTACGATTACTTTTCTTTATAAGCGCTTTTTCACCACATTCAGGACAAAAAATAGTTAAGACACGCATATCATTTTCTCTTTACTAAAGACTCATAGATACCCTCTATATTAGCTTAAATTTGTATTATAACCAGCCTATTTATTGTTTTTTTTATATAAATCTTTGTTTTAAGGTTGTTTAAAGATGCTTAAAACAAGTTTATTTGTTTTGAATGATATCAATAGTTCGGTTATGGTCGGTTAAGGCTTGATAACCGATGTTAACCGAACAAGACACTAGCTTGAAATACAAACTTTGTAGATAATAGCTTCACGTTAAATCATACAAAGATAAGCAACATATTGAATTTATTGTTTATTATTTTTTTTGTTGATTGACGGAGTGGGTAGAAAAACAATAGACGAAGATATCTATTACAAGTTAACAAGAAAGTTGGTAGTAATATAACTGGATCGCCTGTTGTTTATTGCAAATGGATATTGCACATAATTGAAATAAAAGGAACTGGCGTTACCTCAATCGGGAATTTATTCAGTTACACAGGGTCGTGGTTTACTACTAAGTCTTACAGATTATCTGATAAATATTAGGAGGTGAGGGTTCTTTTTGCGGTTAAAGAAAAAGTGATCAGAGATGAGGTGTATTCATGGATGAATATGACAGCACATTGATATTATTAGTGATAGTGGGCGCTTTTATTGCATTAGGGAAGATGCTCGTTGCGAATGAGACAATAACATTAAGATTGTTTATCGGCAAAATTATTTTAGGCTCTGCGGTTTCTGTTGTTGCTGGCGCACTGCTTATTTTATGGCCTGGAATTGATTCTGTCGCAGTTATGGGGATCGGCTCAGCGCTCGGTATTGTGGGTTATCAGTTAGTCGAAATCTGGTTACGTAAACGAGGTAATCAACTTTTTTCAGGGAAAAGAAAAAGATGATACTAAGTAAAAAGTGCAACATGTTTTCATCATAATAAAAATCGATAAAGTCAGTTTTGTCTCGAATGACTAAGGAGTTAGGTCATGTTCAACACTCAAGCGTTATATGCATGGATTGCACTACTGGCGTTTAGTTTGGGTTGGATTGCTCAAGGATGGCATCGAGATAATATAGCGTTAGAACAACGGATGTTAATAACGGCAATCGAAGATCAAGCAAACATGGATGCTTGTCTTGATCTTCAATTTTTTCCTTCAGATTGTTGTCTGGAGCATGTATCAGAAATAAAGTCTTTTTTTCTTTTGTTGGACTATCAAACACGATCAAGAAATCGCAAAAAGCAAATTTTGAAACTTATTGTATTGATGCCGATTTTATTGCGGTATTTAATAACACACGATGCGAAGTCGGGATCCCCTATTTTAAGTAAAGCACCTCTTTTTAATGATTATGCTTAGATAATGCTAAATTCAGATCGCTATTATTGCGTTTTTGATGAAGATAGGCGCTGATTAATAATACGCCATAAAGTACAGATCCTATCAACCATAACAGGCCATCCCAATAAGCGATACTATAACGATAAATAATGGCAAATAAGAGTGGCCCAATAATTCCCGTCATATTGGTTAAGCTTACAAGTGTGCCTTGCAGCTTCCCTTGGGCATTATCATCGACGGCTTTCGATAAATAACCTTGTAAAGCAGGTTGCCCCATTCCTCCAGCCGCTAAGCAAATTAATGCTGGCAAGATCACCCAAACTTGGCTTATCCATGCTAATAATAAACAGCCGATCATATCAATCGACATACTGATCATAATGGTTGTTTTTTCACCCCATTTTTGCGCTAACTTTCCGGCGACAACGGCTTGAAAGAAAATATGTAATACACCCAGAGCAGCCAAGGACATGCCGACAGAGGTTGTGTTCCAATCAAAGCGGTATTGTGTAAACAGCACCCAGATAGTGGCAGGAATTTGACCAATAAGTTGGATAATAAAATAGGTTACCAGCCAAAAATAGAGGCTTTTCTTAATAAAGCGGGTAACTGAATTTGATGCTGTTTGGTGCTTCGATGTGCTATTTGTAACAAGTGTTTCTCTTTTTTGTGTTTCACGGAAAAAGCACAAAGAGAGTATTAATAATACCGAGTGCGAAAGGGCTGCAAAGATAAACGGTGTGTGTGCACTAATTTCACCTAATAATCCTCCCAGCATTGGACCAATAATAAGACCAATACCAAAAGCCCCCCCTAAAAAACCAAAATAGCGAGTTCGATTTTTAGTGGGAGTCACATCGCTCATAGCAGATGCACATACGGCACCTGTTGCACCCGTGATACCTGCGAGAATGCGACCAATATAAAGCATCCAAAGTGTGGTTGAGCATGCCATTAAAAGGTAGTCAAGAGCGGCACCTAAAAGTGAAAACAGTAAGATCGGTTTTCTGCCATATTTATCAGACAGTCGTCCTAATAGAGGTGCAAAAATAACCTGCATAGTCGCATAGAGTGCTAATAGCACACCGTAATGGGTCGCCAGTGAATTTTCACTAACAAATTCATTTAATAGCGTAGGGAGTACTGGCATGATAAGTCCGATACCTATGGCATCGAATACGGTGATCAGCAGTATGATAATAATTGATTTATTCATTGAGATCCTAAAAATCTATCGGTGATAGAGATGGTGTAAAATATCTCTATCAGTGATAGATTGTCAAGACTGTTTTAGTTTGAGGTAAAGATGGCTAAGTTAGATAAAGAACAAGTTATTGATAATGCGTTGATTTTACTTAATGAAGTTGGTATTGAAGGGTTAACAACGCGTAAATTGGCACAAAAAATAGGTGTTGAGCAACCCACGCTTTATTGGCATGTAAAAAATAAACGTGCTTTGTTGGATGCACTAGCAGAAACTATTTTGCAAAAGCATCATCATCATGTTTTGCCATTGCCTAATGAAACGTGGCAGGATTTTTTGCGAAATAATGCGAAAAGTTTTCGTCAAGCCTTATTGATGTATCGTGATGGGGGGAAAATTCATGCAGGCACACGCCCGTCTGAAAGCCAATTTGAGACATCAGAACAACAACTTCAGTTTTTGTGTGATGCTGGATTTAGTTTATCTCAAGCCGTGTATGCACTGAGTTCTATCGCGCATTTCACACTAGGTTCAGTTCTTGAAACGCAAGAGCATCAAGAAAGCCAAAAAGAGCGTGAAACAAGAGAGACGGATGTTATTGCCTATCCGCCATTATTAACCCAAGCCGTTGCAATTATGGATAGTGATAATGGTGATGCTGCATTTCTGTTTGTCCTTGATGTGATGATTTCTGGACTTGAAACGGTATTAAAGAGCGCTCAATAAATTTAAATACGCTGACGTCCTTTTGGGCTAATTAATTGACCTTGTATGTCAGCAATACCAATGTGGGCAATGCAACCTGCATTAAATTGTAAATAGTCATCTTCGATGCCATCAGAGAAAATCACGCCATTTTCTGGCATCAAAGATTCTAATTGCAACGGTGAATCTGGTTCAATAGTACCAAAAGTGAGAGCGACACCTGTCGTTTTGCTTGGAAACGGCTCTCTTACACTAAACTGTAATTTTCGGTCGCTCCAACTAAAACCTTGTAACAGAGGGTGCGAGGCTTCTCCTGTAATTGCCATTGCGCCAGCAAGAATAGATTGAAACCACCCTGTCGATCCCAATCCTGTTGATACAATGATGCCTGATGAAGATTGTGCTTCTTGAGCACCATGCCATTGTAAAATATATCGTGCAGAAGTATGGCTTTTTGGGCCTATAAATACGTCATTAACCGCTAATAATGATTGACCATCATTGGTTGTTACTTGTGCAAAAGTAACTGTTTTAAAGGGCATTTTTTGATTAATGGTATTAATGACTATCTCTTTTAATTGTCCCATTTCGAAAGGCAATAATTTACCATCCCATCGTGATGGATCTGGGTTTATGGCAATAATAGGCTGTCCATTAAGATATTTCAGCGTATTGGCAACAAGCCCGTCTTGACCGATCACCACTACAATATCGTGAGGTGAGAATTGATAGCTAGGCAATAAACTTCTTTCTAAGAGCTGAAAACGTCCTAATGATTTTAAAATCAGCTCAGCTTCTGTGAGCTGCTTTTGATATAAATTGTGTTCATTGAGGTAATCCTTTACCTCAACATTGTTGTGTTCTAAATAGAATTTGGCTTGTGACCACGTATTAAAGCGCTCAATTAATTCTTGTAAGCGACTTTTTCTCATCACTAGCACAAAACGAAAATCTTCGTTACGTTGCATTATTTATTCCCTTTTTTCATAAATTGGCTAAATAAATCAGGAGTGATGTTCAGTTCACCAATTTTTCCTGAATTCAGCGCTAAGGTTTCAAATGCCATTGCCATTAATTGTTGTGAGTCCATTTTTGCTAGTGCCATGGCTTTTAGGTTTTCAACCGGTAATTCACGATAAGCACGCATAGTCGCTTCAATAGCATAAGCATCGGCTTCTGATTGTGTTCGCTGATTTTCTGCACTTAACGCGACCAGTTCTTTGCGTTTTGCTTCGGCATTAACCTTCGCTTCAAGGCGCTCTTTTTCAATTTCCGCTTGCTCGCGTAATAATGTCCGTTCATTTTCTAAACGTGCTTCTTCAATTTCTTGGCGTTTACGTTGAACCGATAAATCGGTTTCTAATTCAGCCTCTTTAATCGTGCGCTCTTGTTCTACTGAGAATTTACGACGTGCATAAATGGCATCATCGGCTTCTTTCAGTAAGGATTCTCTCGCTTCCGCTTCGAGAGCCTTTAAGGTTTCTGGCGATGGCGTGATTGCCGCAATAGAGACATCTAAAATCGCAATACCTAATGCCTCTAATGAGGGATGTTCAATTAATTGTTTCATTACCAAAGAAACTAATGATTGACTCAGTAATAATGCTTCTCTCAGTGGTGTACTTTGGATCTTTGCTTGAATTAAGGTTTGTGCAATACGTACAACACGATCACTGAGCTTGAGTGGATCTTCTGACGCATAAGATTTGCCGTTTTTGCTCAAGTTGAAGTTGAGTACTTCTGCCGCTTTTTCAGGCGCTTTTATCTGAAATGAAATTTGTCCTTGAATACGTAATCCCTGAAAGTCTGAGGTTTGGAAGTTAAAAATAAAAGGCGCTTCTTGCGCATTTAAAGGTAATGCCGCAATAGAGGTTGTGGCTGAGTTATACCAAAAACTTAAACCTTTACCTTGCTGGCGAATTTTGCCGTTTACCGATTTAATAATGAATGTTGATGAATCAGCTTTAAAGTAATTTAAGTTAAACATAGTCTTTCTCCAATTAGTGTCCTTATGACAATAATTGGATTGTGTCTTATAGACACTATGCTTGTCAACTGATTTAGTGTCTTTATGACAAAATTTGATTTTTTTGTGGTTTAGGCTTAAAATAGTTTCATCGTTTTCTAATAAAGCTTACATCATGAATGAACAAGATTTTTTAGCCAGTTATAACCGCCGTGATTTCCTATCTCCACTGATCACCGTTGATGCTGTACTGTTTACTTATCACGAAGAGCAGTTAAAAGTATTGTTGGTGAAAAGAGGGGAGCATCCTGAAAAAGGAAAATGGGGTTTACCAGGAGGTTTTGTCGATGAAGAACAGGACAAATGCCTTGAAGATACTGTGCTAAGAAAATTAAAAGAGAAAACGGGTGTGATCCCCCCTTATATTGAGCAACTCTGTTCAGTGGGAAATAATCAGCGTGATGCAAGAGGCTGGTCTGTGACGGTCTGTTATACCGCGTTGATTGCTCATCAAGTGTGTGAAACACATATTGATACTGTCGATTCAGTCGTGTGGTGTCCGATTGATAAAGTGGCACAACAACACTTAGCTTTTGATCATCAAGAATTAATTTCACAAGCCAGAGAGCGATTAAAGCAAAAATCACTCTATTCAATTGTTCCCGGATTTGCATTGCCAGAAGTATTTACCTTGCCAGAGTTACAACATGTTCATGAAATTCTGATAGGTAAAGCGATCCAGAAAAAATCATTTAGACGACGCATTGAGCAAGCAGATTTATTGATTGATACTGGCGAAAAACGGGCAGAGAGAGGACGCCCTGCAAGTTTGTATCGACTTAAAGAGGCGTCTGCGGATTATCGTTTTATTCGTAATCTTGAGTTTTAAAAAGTCGTTTTTTATAACGTCAGTTGTTTTACAAAGTAGTTAGCGCCATCTCGAATGGCGTCATCTGCCACTTTCATCATACGTGAATAGTGTAAAAAGGCATGTAATGTGCCTGGATACATTTTATATTCACAAGCTAATTGATGGGCTTCTAACGTTTTGAATAGTGTGACACTATCATCAATAAGAGGGTCGTATTGCGCGCTGGCGATAAAGCAAGGTGGAATATCTTGCGTTAAATCGTTATTAAATAAGCAATAATAAGGTGCATCACGACTACCCAGCGCAGTTAAATACGCATTGTCATATTCTTCGAGATCTTGTTGGCGTAATCCATCCCATTCCCCCCCATAAAGCCGACGGCTGGTGGAATCGCGTAAGCCATATAATCCATACCAAAGCAACGCGGCACTGATATTACCACAGTGAATTTGTTTATCGCGTAGCCATAATACAGTAGCCAGCGATAACATGGCTCCCGCAGAATCACCTGCAAAACCAATGTGTTGAGTGTTAATGCCGTAATGGTCTGCATGTTGATAATAAAACTGGCAAACTTGTGCCGATTCATCAATCGCTTGTGGATAATGCGCTTCTGGTGATAGCGAGTAATCAATACCAATCACAGCACAACCAGTATAAGACGCAAGTAAACGCATAATACGATCGTGGGTATCTAAATTCCCTAAAATAAAGCCGCCACCATGAAGATAATAGAGTGTTGCGGGTGTTTTTTCTTTGGGGTGATAAAGACGCGTTAATACTTTTCCATAAGAGGTACTGACCGAAATATCTTGAATGCCAAACATTTCGGGGGCATCAGCATTCCAATAACGTCTATCTTGATTATAAGCAAGGCGCATAGAAGGGTAGTCATTACTTTCTGGCGCAGGTTGCGGATTATCTGCATAAATTTGCATAACCTGCTTCATCTCTGGCGAAATAAGTTCTAGTACATTGATTTTATTTTTAGTTTTCATTAGCCCCTCCACTGATCACTGTGCGGTATTGTAAATACTAGGGCTTAATAAACTGGGATCTTGGTATCCAATATTGAACGTTAGCGAATAGCTGGGCGTGTAAGAGTAGAAAGTGTGATTTATCTTTTAGTTAAAAATGACGAAAGCATGATGAATTTCACAATTTTTCTTAATTAAACTTATATTTGAAAATAAAAATGATTATCAGAAGTGTTAAGATATAAGCGTGATTAAAATGATTGTTGAAGACTGTTGAAGAAGAATAATGAAAAAAAATATTGTTGATATCAGGTTTGTTTTTTAACTGCTTTTTTATTAAATGGGTGTGCGACTAAATCAACGCCAGTCGACATTAATAAACAAGAAATAAGCTCGGAGCAAATAAGACCAAAAGTTTTATCTCAGTCATTACCTCATTATCCAGTAAAAGCGCAAGCTAATAATATTGAAGGGAGTGTAACGGCTAAATATGATGTAGATGAAAACGGCAGAGTCCAAAATATCAGAATATTGGATTCACTTTTCGCGGATGTATTTGGTTTATCACTTATTCATGCGATAGAACAGTGGCGCTATGAAACGGGAAATCCAGCAAAAGATTTAATTACGGTCGTTGATTTTAAATCGACAGTATCTCACTAATAAAAAGAGAATAATCCTTTATTAAGTGGATTATTCTCTCATGATCGTTAATTTGAGACTAATTGCACCACAACTAGTCGCCCGCCTTCTTCTGTGGATAATACAAATTGTAATCCGTCAGTTAGGGCAATTTTATCGCCAATGGCTATCTGTTTTTTTTCTGGCAATACCATCAATCCCTCAATACGTTCATTAACCAGCCACCATGTTGAATTGTGATAAACAAAATAACCGACACGTTTTTTCTGTTCATCAGTCGTACGTTCATTCGGGGCAATAAGACGATTAACATGCCAAGGAAAGAGTGATTGATTACTCCAAACCATTAAGCGGTGATCGTCTGGTCTAAAGCTACCTGCTTTACGTGAAGAGTAGAGATTTAAAATCGGTAATTGGCCTTTATAAGGTGTGTGACAATAAGGGCAGACGGGCTGTGTTTTCCCAGAAAAAACATACCATTGTTGTTCACAATCTTTATTTTGACAAGGCTGAACTAAATCTACTGTTTTGACTAAAGCCGTCTCCCATTCATCAGCGGTAGGACGTTGTGATGGATCGTGTAACCCTGTAATAAAGGCTCTTTCAAAAAGAGGGGTGAGGTAAGGTCCCATAATCGTGTATGGGATCTTTTCAGGATCAGCCCAAGGTAGTGATGACGGTTTTACCTGATTAAGTTTTACGGCATTACTGCGATCGGTTGGATGCTCAATAAATAACGCTTTTTCACCCATAGAGAGTGTTTCATCACGCATTTCATCGTCAAGATCGTGAATTTTACCGCCCCGTAAAGGATGACGATAAAACAGATACATGTAGATTAATACCGCAAGTGCATGTCTATCTGTCGTGATGCTTGGCAAGATACGGTTAGGATCTTCTTTTGGTAAATGGCTGGTTTTTACCACTTCTGGCGCAATAAAATCAGGGGTTCCTACTACATCAGGGGGGTATTTCCCTGGAACCACTAAACCGTCAATATCAATCACACAGGCATGACCTTGCTCAGGATCGATAAGAACGTTTTTATAGCTTAAATCACTATGACATAAGCCTGCCGCATGCATTCGGCGTACAGCACGAGAAAGCAATAAACACACTTTTAGGTAATTTAGTAGATTACCTCTTTCGCGAGGATCGAGAAATTTATTTTGGTTATTCGCACTTGCAAACCATTTACCTTCTTTTTCTCGGCCTTTTATCGCCAGAAAATCATTATTTTTAGAGCCATATTTAAAGAAAAAGTGGGATTGATAAGTCGGCACAACAATACCAATTTTGCCTTGATGTTCGACAACATCCGTTGGCCAGCAAAAGAGGTTTTTCCAATATTCGCCACCACTTTGTTCAAAGATATTATGTCGATAAGAGCCTGTTATCATATCGATTCTATCTTTGGCTTGTGCATTCTGTTTTGTTTTGTAGAAGGCAACAACATAGGTTCGGTCAGGGGAAAAATAGACATCTTTCATTGATCCAGAGCCAATAATCTCATTGACGTACTGAACTGTTTTTCCACTTTGTGTTGTACAGGTAATGATCTCTGCCATGAAACTCACCCATTCTCTCTTTTATGATTACCAAGCCACAACCAGAGTGCGGTCATCGTGATTGCCTGCTGAAAAGAAATTCAGCCATTCAGCCAATGCATTAGCTGCATTTTCAGGAGAGGCTAAACAAGGCGATATTTCATCAATAAGTGCCGCCCATTTGTTGGGATCTTGTAAGCCATTATCCGTTTCAAATACCGGATCGGACACCCCGTCAGTCATTAAAATAAGATGTGAAATGTCTTTCCACTTGCCAATAATAATGCGTCGATTAAATTCTGCATCGTTGAGGGCATTATCATCAAGAAAACGGGTTTGTCCTGCATATTCACCACTATCAGGAATACCTAAAACACGCACTTTTCCTGCGGGACCATAAGCAGCAATCGCACCATCTCCCATCCAAAATGAGGCAGCAAATAACTCATCATTGATACGTAAAGAAACCGTGGCTAATAAGGTAGTAGAAAAAGACTTTACAGGCTCATTAATATGAATGGCTTCATTTTTAAGATTATTAATCGCTAATTGCGCCGCATTACGAAAGAGTTGAGCGAAAAAGCTTCCTACTTGATTAATTGCGTTGTTGTCATTCCATTGATGAATGGCTTCAAGATGAGGTTTAACCGTTCCATTTTCCACGCTTAACTGTGATTTTAAATAGCGACTTACCGTATTGATAGCAATGCGTGAGCCTTCACGAGAATAGCGAGCACTGCCGGCACCATCTGCAACAATTAAAATACTCCATTGGCTTTGGTTATCGTGGTGAATATAAAAATCATCATCACGGAAGGTACCCGCATGTTCATGAGAGCGTCCGCGACGGCTTGCACCCGCAATACGAATGTCTTTTTCAAGGATCAGTTTGCTATCAATATGTATTTTGGGATAAGGGCTATCAGCAGGAGGTTCATTAATTTGCCATAAGCTACGAGGATCTGGATTGATGATTAATAAGACTTCATTTTGATAGCGAATAGCATTAACAGACCAATGGATCACCAAGGTGAAATTACCACTTTTTGTTGGCATACCAACTAAGCAACGACTTTCATGGTCAAAGGTTATTCCAAGTCCTTCAGGAACATCAACCGCTTCAATTTGGGCAATTTCGAGGGTATTTAGCTCGATATTGAGTGTCGAATTGAACGCTGTACCGACTTTGGCATTAGAAAGGGTAATTTTTGCAGTAGGGGGATGAATAATCGGTTTTTCTATTGGCATTGATGTTGCGTGGGTTGGAATTTGACCGGGTTTTAATGAGTGCGCTTTGGGTAATGAGATTTCTTCAGCGACTAAATCACGAGCGGGTGGCAATAACAGAAGAATAGGTTGTACTTTGCCTTGTGGTGTTATCTTTTCTGCCGTTTTAGCATTGATTTTATTAATAATAAAATCAATGTGTTGAGCGATCTCTGTGTCTTCATATAGCGCAATAATGAGCTCTTCATGCACCGGAATGCGATGTCGTGTTAACGTGTCATCAATAATCAGTTTTGTGAGTAGGGCTTTTTTATCCATTAGCCTTTACCTCGTGTAACATCAAAGTCAGATTGGTTGCTGTTATCACCAAAGGTGATGTTGTTATCGCACCAAGGGCAAATCACGGTTTCAGGACCATTTACACAGAGTAATTTACCACATTGGCAAACGGCGAAAGCCGTTGCATTACCGCAATATGGGCAGCCAGGTGTACCGTGAAGTTCGCTGGTGTTAACTTGATATGCGGTGGCGCTGAGGTCACTCCATGCGAAATAATCTTCATTTAAGGTGTAGCAACCCGTTAAGTTAAAGCCATTAAGGTTGAGATTAAAATCAAGCCCTGAAGCTTTCATTGGAGGACGTTCATATTTCATTAAGTAAGGTGAACGAGTGTGACTACAACGTCCGACAAACGTGACACAAGATTCATCATAAGCACGAGCAACATCATCTTTTGCAAGCCGAACAATATGCTCTGTTTGACTTAAAAGTGGCGGTGGCTCTTCGCCAACACTTCGGCTATGAGAAACCACTGACATCGTTATCCATTTTATGAAACGTGTAAAGTCGCCTTCTTGTGCTTCGGTAAATAGCAGCACATTTTCAGTTAATTGCGATAGGACATGTAAGTCTGCACTTAAGCCTAATCCAATCGCAATTAAGTTAACTTTGTTGGCATAGTGAGCTTTCCAGCGTTTGATCTCTTGCGCGTAATCATCAGTAGGTCTGCCGTCAGTTAAAAGGTAAACGACAGGTTTCCAATCGCCTTTTTGCTCGAGCGTGGTTTTTCTTACTTGAGTGTCGATTTGGTGAGAGAGTTCTCGTAATGCGCTGCCTAATGAAGTGCCTCCTCCTAAAGGAAGTTGAGGAGGGTAAAAAGAGATGACTTCAGTGAGTGGAACAATTGTTTTTGCAACGCCAGCAAAGGCGATAACAGAGACATACGCGGTTTCAAGGGCGTGCGGATCTCGCCTGAGATCGTTAATAATAGTTGTTAGACCGTCATTCATCTTTTTTAGGTTTTCACCTATCATCGACTCTGAACAATCTAAAACAAAGAAAATGGGTAGCCTTCTCATTGTTATACCTTATCACTTTATCGTAGCTGTTATGTATTGTGATGGATAAACCCAAGCCTGAATAAAATAAAAGCAAAGCCTTTTGGAGCGCTTTGCTTTTGGGGATCACAGTACCAGTTGGATTTCAGGCGGTGGTGGCGGTAGGGTATCTTTATCTGTATTCACGCCAGCACTTGAACTGCCAGAAGCGACGCTGGCAGAAACCCATTTAAAAAAGCCAGAAAAAGCATTGGAGTCTAGCGTTTCTAAAGCGACCACTTGAGATGTCAGTTCTTTAAGATGATCATGTTTGGCTTTAGGTCCAACAGCACAAGCAATGATCGAACCAAATGAACGTTTTTTCACTTCTTTAATTGCTTCACCGTAGGCGTAAGCATCAGAAGGTGTGCCATCAGTCATTAAAAAGACGAGAGGACGCCAGTCCCCTTTTTGGTCACCATCGGAACGCCTGATATCACGATCGACACACTTGATTAAACATTCTAGCGCAGCACCTGTAAAAGTACCGCCAGAACTAGGTACGGTGATATCAGAAAATTGAAAATCTTCTAATGCCGTTAATGGGATAAATTCACGCGCCTCGTTATCATAGGTAATGATAGAGATATGCACGCTTTCTAATGCGTAAGGATCTTGTCTCAATGCATTGAGCATTGTTTGGATCCCCACGTTAACAGCATGAATAGATTCACCTCTCATTGATCCTGAAGTATCAATCAGCAAGTAAACAGGAAGTCTTCTCATTAAGTGAAGTCCTTTAAGTAAGAAATAAAGCTATCTGAACTTGACGGTTCACCAATGGCGTTAAGTTTCCAGCCATTTTCCTCTCTGACTAATTCAGCAAACAGCATTGAACGTTGATTGTTGAAGGCTTCGCCTCCAGATAAATCAAAACGAGCCATTTCGATATTTTTTGCATCGACAGCGCGGATAAAGGCGTTTTGTACTTTACCAAAGTGTTGTTGTAGTTCTCGTCCATTGTAAATCTGAACAATAAAAACAATTTTGGTAAATTTAGGATCAAGTGTGTTTAATTTTACGATGATCTGCTCATCGTCTCCATCACCTGCGCCTGTTCGGTTATCACCCGTTAACCAAATTTGCCCTGATTTGTGTTGTAGGCTATTAAAGAAAATAATATCGCCATTGACGAGAGAAGGTTGTCCACCTTCTACTTTACCCAAATCGTTTACTTTGCCGTTTTTACCACATAAGAAGGCGATAACATCTAAATCGTATTCTTCGTTTTTTTTTACCAAAAAGCCCGCCAAGGAATCCCCGTTTTTCTTCGTTGATATCCCAGCCTAAACCGATAGTGACAGAGGAAAGGTCATATTCATTTTTCTTTAAACTAACACCTTGTCCTTTTTTTAAACTAACAGACATATTCATTCCTTTTTATTTAGAGCACAACGTTAACTTCAGGAGGTGGCGGTGGTAAGTCATCAAGATCGCTAATATCTTTCTTAGTTAAATCGACCTTTTGACTCCCCACAGAAATACTGGCAGAAACCCATTTAAAGAAAGACTTAATCGTGTTGGCGTCCGCCGTATCTAGCTGCAATACAATTTCAGTGATATTTTTGAGTACATCAGTTTGTGCTGATTGTCCTGCCGCACAAGCAATAACAACGCCAGTACGTGCCGCTTTAAATTTCTCAACGCCTTTTTTCCAATCGTCAGTAGCGCGCCATCTGTCATCACAAAAACCAGCGGACGCCAATCGCCTTTAGTTTCAGCCGTGGTTTTTTGTACTTCTTTTTCAATGCGACTAGATACTAAAGTGAGCGCAGAACCGAGTGCTGTTGTTCCACTTGCGACTAAATCAGGTACTTTAAAATTGATTAAATCAGTGAGTGGCACAACTTGTTGTGCAGTGGAATCAAAGG
This sequence comes from Shigella sp. FC1967, assembly GCF_001743005.1. Lineage (NCBI taxonomy): Bacteria > Pseudomonadati > Pseudomonadota > Gammaproteobacteria > Enterobacterales > Enterobacteriaceae > Shigella > Shigella sp. FC1967. The sequence continues at coordinate 18,886 of NZ_MIIZ01000732.1, forward strand.
TGATGATAGAAATATAAGCGGTTTCTAATGCGTAAGGATCTTGGCGTAGTGTTGATAAGAGCATTTCAACACCATTTTTTACTGCTGCAATGGGTTCTCCATACATGGAACCCGATGTATCAAGTAAAAGGTAAACTGGCAATCTTCTCATGCATTTATCCTGTGAGTGAGATAGAAATAAGCGATTAATATACTAACCGACTCATGAAGGTGTTCAATTGAGATTATGCTTAGTTTAAATAAATTAGCGAAAAAACGCAGTGATGATTGTCCAATATTATTAATCTGAATGAAGATAGCATGAAAAGTGAAATAAAAGAGAAATTAACCTATTTATTACCCTTAAATTGAGTGATGTGGTGATTTTCTTTTATTAAAGAAATAGGCCGTCTTAAAAAGAGTGATAATAAATGAACAACTAATAATGACTAAGTTATAAATACTTTTTGGACACAAATAACGAATAATTATAAAATC
>NZ_MIIZ01000733.1:0-3964 GCF_001743005.1 Shigella sp. FC1967
AAAACAGGTCGATAATCATTCTTTGCATTTAAATAAGCTAATGCATAAAGATCAATAGCTGCTTGATACTGCTTTTTTAATTGTTTAACAGCGGCGAGTTCTTTAGAAGTTGAAGGTGTAGATAATACAGTGCTATCACTATTAACTTTAATCATACATGTTCTTCCTTTTCGGTATTCAAAACAGCAAGAGGAATATCTTTCAATGATTCTAAGTAAACATTCGCTCTCTCTTTTATAGAGAGATCAATTAATATTACTTTGAAACTTGATCAAAGCAATATTTTGCTTTCTCTTTTTCACCCAATGATAAGTTACATTGTCCCGCATAAAAAAACAGGTCGATAATCATTCTTTGCATTTAAATAAGCTAATGCATAAAGATCAATAGCTGCTTGATACTGCTTTTTTAATTGTTTAACAGCGGCGAGTCCCATAATGTAATCAACATTATAAAAATCATAGAGGCATAAAAATTTAAAAATAGCCTCTGCTTCATCCAGTTTTCCTTTCTGGTAAAAATCATACGCAAATGAATAAATTCCTTCCATAAATCCTTCTGGGATAGCGCCTTCATCCTTAAGTGATGTCCCATTTTGAACAATAGAAACAATATAGCTTGCTAATTGATCAAGTTCTTTTTCTGACATTTTTTCATATACTGACATAATGTTAATCCTTTCATCTATGATGAATAATTAATGATAGAATTCTAAATCAACCATTAATTAATTACTTTAATAAAACACACGTCTATATTTATAAATATAAATACATTATTTTTATAATTAAAATATAAATACACATGGAAAAATTTATTGATGGCGCGTATAATCCATTTCTTCTCTTAGTAAGCCTTCAATTTCTATTCTCTTAAGCCAAATAAGAATATCCATAATATCCAATAAATCTTGGTCTATCATTACCTCAAACAGATGATATTTATGATAGAATTTTCTCGCAAGTTCAGGGTAACGAATAACAGGTGTACCTACTTTTTTCGCATAGGCTTTCACGGCTAATGCTTTTTCATTAATACATTTCAGTGAAACTAATGGCATAACACCATTATCGGGGTCAAAATAAATACCTACGGCAACATGGGTTGGATTTACAATAACAGCTGATGAATCACGAATCACTTTTTTTCATGGGTTCATCAAGTAACTCTTGATGTATTTGACGGCGTGTCGATTTTATTTCAGGATTACCCTCCATATTCTTATTTTCTTGCTTAACTTCATGTTTTTTCCATCATCATATCTTTCATAAAGATAAAGAAATCAGCAATAATATTTAAAATAAGTATGGGTATTGATAATATAAAAAATACAAATATAAAACTGACAACTAGTGAACACCATTTATCAATGACAATATTTAGTCCTGAACGATATAGTGTAAATATCTCATGTCCATGTACAACAATAAAAATATAACACGTGACTAAAAAATACAATTATAAACAATAATGTTTTTTAAAAAGATCTTTTAATTGTTCTTATACTGAATATTTTTTTTAAATCCAGAAATAGGATTTATATTATTAAGATCGATTTTAATGGCTTCCGTGGCCAGTTTTAAAACGTGAACTAAATAAAGAAGGAATAGCACCGGATAGAAAAGTAACAATAAGAATAGGCATAAAAATATCAAAAAATAATTTTGAAATAACGTCAACATAACTCTTCAAAGTAATATTTTGCTGGATTAAGCAAGAGAGATTGATAAAATTGACTAAATTCATCTAAATCAACTTGATTAAATAAATACATAACACCTATAAGATAAACAAGGCCAGATGTTAGTTTCTTTACTTTTAAAGTTTTGTCCCTTCTTTGCCGAATTCATCAAGTTTTTTTTGCGTTGGCTTTTCTGTTTTCTCAGCCATGATAAATACTCATGAAAATAGTATAAAAATATCTATTATTAAAAAAATTCATACAGCTCTGTCGTCATCGCTGAGGCAAAGAACAGAAGTAGAGATATAAAGGCAATAATCCCTTTTTATACATAATGACAGAGAAAAAGCATTTAATTGAGGACAAAAGAGAGAATAAACACCCAACGCAACTTCACTCAAAAACATAATGATAAGAACGGGTGATACTAAAACAATAGCAGTACGGATCATGTTATTAAGCCAATGACCAATAAACGAATAACCAATCTCTTTATTAAAATACCCCATAGGAAATACATCATAACTATCTTTTATCGAACTCATTAATAGTGTTAACCCTCCTGTCGATAAAAAATAAGCTACACAAAATAGTCCAGTCAATGAGGCAAATTCAGAAGATTCAATTCCGGTTGTTGGATTAATTGTATCACCGATACTTGCCCCTCTCTGATTATCAACAAATTCACCAAAAGCAGAAGCTATCCAAAAGGGTGTAGCAAATACTAACCCCATTAAAAGACCAATAATTAATTCACTTAAAATTATTATTTCCCATGTATTTCTTATTTCATCAGTAATTAAAACACTTGGTTTTTATTCCCATAGAAATATAAAAAACAATAATATATTTTAATAGTTGGCTATTTAACACTCGGCTATTTAAAAAAGGAATAAAAAGAAAAATAGGAAATAATCTTGCAACAAGTAAAAAAAGATCGATTAAATAAAGTTGTATATACCCTAGCAGTATTAACATTTTATTTATCCAGCTAACCCTAATGTCATCATCTCTTTGGCATACACGAGCACCTTATCACCCATCCATCCCATCGTTACTAACAGACAAACAAAAACACCCACAAGTTTTACACCGAAAGGTAATGTCTGCTCCTGTACTTGAGTGATGGTTTGTAAAAGACCGATTGCCAACCCGATAAATGTTGCTATTGCAATAGGGGCAGCCGAAAGTAATATCACCAAATAAACAGCTTTATTCGCTGCATAGATCATATCCATTAGCTTACCGCCATAAGGTCAAGATATTGATTAATTAATCCCTTAGCGAGAAGAGTCCAACCATCCATAGCAATAAATAAAATTAATTTTAAAGGTACAGATAATGTTATTGGGCTCATCATCATCATACCTAGAGCTAATAAAATACAGGAAACGACCAGGTCAATAACAATAAAAGGTAAATAAAGATAAAAACCAATGATAAAAGCAGATTTTATTTCGCTTAGTGCATAAGCAGGAAGTAACGATAATAACGAATTTTCTATATTTTCTTTATCACCATAACTATCTGGTCGATTTCCTTGTGCTTGTTCAAAGAAATCTAATAAATTCAGGCTCAGAATATTTGTAACAAATATCGTTTATATTCTCCCAATGCATTATCTGAAAAATTGTTCAAATTGAATCAGGGGAAGTCATATCAATTGGGTTTTCAATAAGATATTGATAGGTATTTTTTGCTATTGGTGTCATTACAAACAGTGCCATCATTAATGCAATCGCATTAAGTACCATATTAGAAGGAACTTGTTGAACCCCTAAAGCATTACGAGTCATAACCAACACGATAGAAAATTTTAAATAACATGTCCCCGCGGCAATAATGAAAGGTGCTAATGTAGCTAATGATAGTGTTAAAATAAGTGTTGTTGAACTTTCCATATCTTTAATCTTGCTTTAAATAAGCACGTTGGATTTCAACAGCGAATCGCTCACCAACTTTAATTAACTCCCCTTGAGCAATAGCAATCCCATTAGCAATTAATGTGATATGACGTAATGCATTATCCGGCAAAGTAATTTGTTGTCCCGGTGATAACTCTTCAATTTGTTCAAGTAACATGGTTTTTACTTGTTAGTAAAAAAGAGAGAGTAACAGGTATAGATTGAATCGCTTTTAACTCTATATTTTTTTTGCAATGTAATTTGTGTATCTTCAACTAACTCTTCATGCTCTGTTTTCATGAGTCAATAACTTTTCATCTAAAACCACAGTATTTTTCTCCTTCTTGCCATTGATAACGCATCCACGTTTTTTTTCACC
>NZ_MIIZ01000734.1:0-3962 GCF_001743005.1 Shigella sp. FC1967
ATTAAATAAATTATGATGAGGAAAGTTTATTAATTCAGGAATAAAACCAAAAAACTTTAGAAGGAAATTTAACGTTCCTTAAACAACTTGCAGAGCGTAAAAATTCAAATAAAAACAAAGATAAACAATACTGGTATCACAATTATTTAACATACAACAATAAATAATTATTATCAACAAATAAAAAAAATCCCGTCTTCTTTCTTAAATATTTAAATTCGTCTTTATTTTTAGCGGCGCTTTATTTTATTCAATAACAAAAAAGCCTTGTATTTAATAAGGCTTTTAAAATAGAAAGAATATTTAATATATGACTTAAGTTACTGCTTAATAGCTTCGACTTGAATTTTTAATGTCATATTATCAGCCATCCCTTCCTTGACTAAAAAGTCCACTCCCCAATCCGAACGTTTAATGACTGTTTCAAAATCGCCACCACAAACAGGCGCATTAAATACAGGACTTTCATAACAATTAAATTTAGTGGCTGTTAATTGAATAGGTAGCGTTTTTTCCTTTCATTGTTAATAACCCTTCAATAGAAGTGGGCTTATTATTAGAAAAATGCCATTGAGTTGAAGAAAACTGAATGGTTGGGTATTTATCTACATCCAAGATATCAGCACTTTTCACATGCTTATCAAATGCTGTTAATCCCGTATTTAATGTTTCAACTGGAATAGAAACATTTATTTTTCCTATATTTTTTTCTGGAAGATAAGTTAAATCTCCTTCAATTTCATAAAAACCCCCACTGTTGGTCGAAGTCCCGAAGTGATCAATATAAAACATAGCTTTAGTATGTGTCGGTTCAAGTTTATATTCATTTGCTTGTACTGTGGGCACAAGTAATAATGAGGATAATACAGCAGGAAAAATAAATTTCATTATTGGTTCCTAATCTATTTTTATAAAAATATGCCCATAAAGAAAAGGCTTTATAGGCATCTTTAAACACAGAAAATACAAATTAAAAAGAACGTTGAAAATTAATTAACGCTGAGAATCTAAAACTTCATTATTTTTTAATACATCTTGCGCTTTGCTATAACTTTCAATTAATAGCTGATAAGCAGGGAAAATTTGAGTATACGCTTGCGCCCATTGTGCAGCGTCAGCACGGTTCCATGTTTTTTGAATTTCAGAAGCAACAGCGGCGGTATCCATAGGGACTACGCCCGCTTGAACAATACGAGCTAAGGTAATTTCTTCAGCCATTTTGCTGTAAGTACCCGATGCATCAATCACTGCAAAAACTTGATACCCCTCAGCAACGGCACTAATTGCAGGGAATGCCATACACACACTTGTAATAGTACCAGCAATAATTAATTGCTTTTTACCTGTTGCTTTAACGGCTTCAACAAACTCAGGATTATCCCAAGCATTAATTTCGCCTTTGCGTGCAACATATTTTGCATGAGGTGCATTTTGATGAATTTCAGGAATTAATGGACCATTAGGACCTTGTGGTACAGAAGCCGTAGTAATAACAGGCATGTTAGCTAATGTTGCCATTTTTGCTAATACAGAAGCACGCGCTCGTAATTCAGTCATTGGCATATCACCTACGGTTTGAAATAAACCACTTTGGTGATCAATTAATAACATAACAGCATCTTCTGGATTAATTACAGGGCGCTGACCATTAAAGTTTGCTGGAGTGCTCATTTTTTTATTCCTTTTAATTAATTTGATTATTAACATGATTGAAGAACAATATTAGAGAAAAACATTTTTATCTTTTTTTCTCTTTCGTTGTCATAAACAATAATCAATTAATAAAAAGCTCGGTAGTAGCAATTATGATAAACACTATTCTAAAAATAGAACACTGAAACATTTTATTATTGTTCTATTTTTAGGATGATGAAATCTATTTTTGCCACTACTTAAATATATTAGTCACTTTAAAATAGAACCTATAGAAATTTTATAGGAACATTTTATGAAAAAGATCATAGGTATTTATAAAGCACCTCGCCAACATTGGGTTGGTGATGGTTTTCATGTTAGCTCGCTCTTTAGCTATGGTAACCATGGTAAATATTTAAATCCATTTTTACTTTTAGATAGAGCAGGTCCGACTGATTTTCCCGCATCTCAAGGACATAATCGTGGTGTCGGTGAACATCCTCACCGCGGATTTGAAACAGTCACTATTGTTTATAAAGGTGAAGTCGCACACCATGATTCCACAGGAGAAGGTGGTGTAATTGGTCCAGGTGATGTGCAATGGATGACCGCTGCATCCGGTATTTTACATCAAGAATATCATTCTGATGCATTTACCAAAGAAGGCGGTGTGTTAGATATGGTGCAATTATGGGTTAATCTTCCATCTGAGGCTAAATCAGCCCCTGCTGGCTATCAGTTATTAAAAGAAAGTGCGATCCCTGTAATTCCTTTGGCAGATAATGCGGGTCAATTGCGTATTATTGCTGGGAATTATCACGATTCGCATGGCGCAGCAAAAACCTTTTCGCCAGTGGATGTATGGGATATCCAATTAAAACGCACAAAATCAGTGACGCTACCCACTAAGAAAGATCGCTATGTTGGCTTAGTGGTTTTACACGGTAGTGTTTATCTTGATAATCAAACCCAATTACAAACAGGTGATTTGGTTATTTTAGATAATGAAGGTGGCTCTGTTAGTCTTGAAGCGATTGAAGATGCCGTCGTCTTATATCTCAGTGGTGAACCGATTAGTGAGCCTGTTGTAGGCTATGGTCCTTTTGTGATGAATAGCGAAGCACAAATCAGACAAGCCATTGATGATTTTAACCAAGGTAAATTTGGTCGTATTCCTAACGAGTAACACGTTTAAAATACGACATAGCACAATAAACGTATAAACGGCTCCCTTTAGTATTCGGAGCGTTTTTATCTTGCTCTACTCTTTTAATGGCGACATATTATCAGCAAGGTATTCCAGTAATACCTGAATCGCTGGCAATAATCCTTTTCTTGACGGATAAACTGCATGAATAACATCTTTAGGAAAACGCCAATTTGGTAATACTTCAATTAACGAACCATTTTGTAATTCTTTTTCAACCACACTCAGTGGTAATCGTGTTATTCCTAATCCTTTTAATGTTGCTTTATAAAGCGTAATAACATCGGTTGTCGCTAATTTGGGTGTGACATGTTGTGTGGAAACCGTGCCATTTTCATGCGTTAACGTAAGTGTATATTGTTGTGAGTGTTCACTATTTGCCAAAACAGGATAATCTGCAAGTTGTTCGGGTGAACTTGGGATCTCTTGCCCTCTAAATAACCGAGGACTGGCAACGAGAACACGTCGAGAATAACCTAGAATTTTCATTGTTAAACCTGAATCATCTAGCGGTAATGCTCTTACCCGTAAAGCTAAATCAAGGCCTTCACTAATGACATCAACGGGTCGATTAATAGCTAATATCTGAATATTAATATCCGGATACTTTTCCATAAAATCGACCAAAATATCTTGAATATAAATTTGTAATAATGCGACTGGACACGAGAGTTTAATGGTGCCATGTGGGTGCCCTTGAGCTGAACAAATAACTTCTTCCGCAATTTCAGCTTCTGCAACCACATTTTTACACTGTTGATAAAATGTCTGCCCAATTTTAGTGACATGAAATTGACGTGTAGAGCGATAAATCAAAGAGACATTGAGTTTTTGTTCTAAATCAGCGATACGACGACTTAGTTTAGATTTAGGTATACCTAATGTTTCTGCCGCTTGAGAAAAACCGCCAAACTCAACGACTTTCACAAAATAGTAGAGATCATTTAAATCATACTTCATTGTGTATCACCTATTAGGTTATTTTCAATATTTAGCTGAATTGTTTCAGGTTTAGATATTATGACAAAAATAATTGTAAATATTATTTACTCTTATTCAGATATTGTTAATAACATTATAATCACATAGGTTAATAAAATAAAGATGACCCCAAATAATA
>NZ_MIIZ01000735.1:0-3961 GCF_001743005.1 Shigella sp. FC1967
AAAACCAGTATCACAAATTGTATGAGTACTGGTTTTTTCTATTGTGATAAAGCAGTAAACGTAATTAGCGTTTTACTTCTTCTAGATCACTCGGTAATGGGGACTGTAAACTTTGCCAGATAATGCCGCTGTCTTTACCATATTGACGGACACATTCCATAACATGCTCGACATCTTTTTGCTCACATAATATAGCCAGTTTTTTATAGAAAGCTAACGCGAGTTCTTTGGCTTGAAGATTTGAGAAATAATAACGGCCTACGCGAGTATAAAGCCCTTTTAAGCCGTTTAAAATAAGACCATAAATTGGGTTACCTGATGCAAACGCTAATCCACGGAAAATGTTGTAATCCAGCTCACTAAACTCATCAGCGCTATTTTCAGTGGTAAGCTCATGGTGTAAAACTTCAATGCATTTTTCAGGACTATTTTTAAATGCGGTACGTATAAAAATAGCTGAAATATTGGTTCTAACAGCCAATAAATTATCTATTAATTGTGGCACGCGATCATGATCAAGGCGAGCGACTGTTTCAAGGATATTAAGGCCCGATGTTTCCCAGAAATTGTTTACCTTTGTTGGCTTTCCATGTTGAATAGTTAACCAACCATCACGGGCTAGGCGCTGCAATACTTCTCTTAATGTGGTTCTTGTAACACCGATTAATTCAGAGAGCTCACGTTCCGCTGGAAGAATAGATCCAGGAGGAAAGCGATTATTCCAGATACTTTCAACAATATACTCTTCCGCAAAACCTGCGGGGCTTTGAGCCTTAATAACCATATTTTTATTTCTTCCGAAGCGATTTTTCTGCTAATAATGGAAAAGATAATATCAGAATGCGTAATTTTGATATAGCTCAACCATCATTAAATAGTGAATGGCATCATAAAACTTGATGTCGTTTTATCAATTTATTATTACTAATTGCGCTTAATTTCACAGCGATTAGCGCGTACTATGGTTAGATTGCGCATCATTGCGCTTAAAATCTCTGTTTGGAGGATGAGAAACCTAATGGATATGAGTATAAGACAAGCACTACTAAAGAATTTTATGGGAAACTCCCCAGATTGGTATAAGCTTGCTATTATTACTTTTTTAATTATCAACCCACTTATTTTTTTTCTTTATTGACCCTTTTGTCGCCGGCTGGCTATTAGTTGTAGAATTCATTTTCACACTGGCTATGGCGCTAAAGTGTTACCCGTTACAACCCGGAGGATTACTTGCTATTGAGGCCGTCATCATTGGTATGACAAGCCCAAAACAGATTGGTCATGAAATTGCCAACAACCTTGAAGTGATTTTGCTTCTTGTCTTTATGGTTGCGGGTATCTATTTTATGAAGCAATTATTGCTGTTTGCTTTTACGAAACTGCTGTTATCCATTCGTTCTAAACGAATGTTATCTATTGCCTTTTGCTTCGCAAGTGCCTTTTTATCTGCTTTTTTAGATGCTTTAACCGTTATCGCGGTTGTAATCAGTGTCTCTCTCGGTTTCTACTCTATTTATCATAATTTTGCTTCTAATCAATCAGGGGCAGAATTAAATAATGATGGATTTATTGATACTGCAGAAAAAAAACAAACTTTAGAACAATTCCGTGCTTTTTTACGCAGCTTAATGATGCATGCTGGTGTAGGTACTGCATTAGGTGGCGTAATGACCATGGTGGGTGAACCACAAAACCTGATTATTGCAAAACATTTAGAGTGGGATTTTGTAACCTTTTTTATCAGAATGTCACCCGTCACGATCCCTGTTTTTTTTGCGGGTCTTGCTGTGTGTTACTTTGTAGAGCGTTTTAAACTCTTTGGTTATGGTGCTGAATTACCTGATTTAGTTCGTAAAGTTCTTACTGAATACGACAAGAAAAACAGTGAAAAACGCACTTCTCAAGAAAAAGCACAACTGATGATCCAAGCATTAATTGGTATTTGGTTGATTATTGCTTTAGCACTCCATTTAGCAGAAGTCGGTATTATCGGTTTATCTGTTATTATTCTTGCCACTGCATTTTGTGGGATCACAGAAGAACATGCTCTTGGTAAAGCATTTGAAGAAGCCTTGCCTTTCACTGCATTATTGACCGTTTTCTTCTCTATTGTTGCGGTTATTATCGATCAGCAATTATTTGGCCCTATTATTCAGTTTGTTCTTCAAGCTTCAGAATCTTCACAACTGTCTCTTTTTTACCTCTTTAATGGTCTACTTTCTGCTATTTCAGATAACGTGTTTGTGGGTACAGTTTATATCAGTGAAGCTTTAACCGCATTGCAAGATGGATTAATTAGCCAATCACAATATGAACATATTGGTGTTGCTATTAATACAGGTACAAACTTACCTTCTGTTGCAACCCCAAATGGTCAAGCCGCATTCCTATTCTTATTAACATCAGCACTATCACCACTCATCCGTTTATCATATGGCCGTATGGTGATAATGGCTCTGCCGTATACGATTGTAATGACATTGCTTGGCTTACTCGCCGTTGAGTTTTGGCTTGTTCCTGCAACACATTGGTTCTATGAAATTGGTTTAGTTGCTATTCCGTAACAATAGATCCACAGTTACACTACATAAATAGGACTTTTATTAAATAAAAGTCCTATTTTCTTCATTAAAAAAAGCTTAAATGTAAATATTTGTGAAATAACGGGTTCTAACTTTTTTTTGCTCTTGATTTTTGGGCAGAATAGATACTTATTTTATTTAATATTTAAATGGATATTATTATGCTGACTTCTCTTCGTCACTGGTCACAAAGCCGTTCTTCATGGCTATTGCTTGCATTAACAGCAATAGGTCTTGAAGGTGCTGCATTGTATTTTCAGTACGGAATGGAATTAATGCCTTGTGTAATGTGCGTCTATCAGCGCATCGCGGTATTAGGGATCTTAGTTGCTGCATTGATTGGGGCATCTGCGCCTAAAATGGCACTTATGCGCATGGCAGGTGGTTTTTTATGGATTTATTCCGCATACCGAGGAATTGAACTTTCTTGGGAGCATACACAACTTATTCTGAATCCATCACCTTTTGCAACCTGTGACTTTTTTTGTTACTTTACCTTCATGGTTTGCCCTGCAAGATTGGTTCCCTGCGGTATTCCAAGCAACGGGTGACTGTTCTGTCAGTCAATGGCAATTTTTAACTTTAGAAATGCCACAATGGATGCTGATTATTTTCTCTGCTTATTTTGTTGTCGGTTTATTAGTATTAATGAGCCAAATAACAAGTTCTTTTAAAACAAAAGAATAAAGAAAATAGCCCTTAGCAATAAACTAAGGGCTATTTTTATCATAGAGAAATGGTGATTAAGCATTCAATCCCAAATAAGCTTTAACCAGGAATACAAGCCCCTTCAATTAAAGCTTGTTCACTACAACGCTTACCATTCGCAAATTGACACACTGGTGTCTGACCGCCATGTAATTCATAGTTTAAAGAAGGCACGCCACCTGAAAAAACACAGGTTGCCTTGGCTGATTCTTCTAAGGGAATATCAAGGCTGGTTGTCGGTATTGTTCGACTTTTACTCACCATTTGTGTAGATGAATGTTGTGTCTGCGCTGAATGACTGCATCCTGCAATAAAAGCAAAGCTAGCTAATATAAATAGATAACCCGCTGTTTTAAATTTCTTTTGCATCAAAGACACCCTAATTTCTTCCTGTTATACCTATTAGTGTGAAGCACTTTTTGAAAGTAGATTTATCACTAAAACACCAGCAATAATTAAACTCATCCCAATAATGGCAGGTAAATCGAGTTTTTGTTGATAGAGAAACACAGCAGCAACAGAAACTAAAACTATTCCTAACCCACTCCATATTGCGTAAGCAATACCTAATGGCATGACTCTTACCACTTGAGAAAGTGCCCAAAAAGAAAGACAGTAACCAATGACGACGACAATAGAAGGATATAATCGGCTAAAAACCATCAGAAGCT
>NZ_MIIZ01000736.1:0-3949 GCF_001743005.1 Shigella sp. FC1967
ATTGTGCGGTTTTGTATTTTATAAATTTTATCAGGTGATTTTATTCAATGGGATCAAGATGCCAATTGATTGGTGAGCGACCTTGTTGCTGTAAAATATCATTGGCTTGTTTGAAATGACCACAACCTAAAAAGCCTCTGTGAGCAGAAAGCGGAGATGGATGAGGTGCTTTTAAAATAACGTGTTTATTGGTATCTATAAAACGCCCTTTTTTCTGAGCATGGGCACCCCAAAGTAAGAAAATAACCCCATTTCTTCGCTGATTGATCTGTTCGATGACTGCATCAGTAAAGGTTTCCCAACCATAGTTAGCGTGGGAATGAGCCTGACCTTTCTCTACCGTTAATACAGTATTAAGTAATAATACCCCTTGTTTTGCCCAACTTTCTAAATAGCCGTGGTTAGGACGTTTAAAATCGGGATATTCTTTCTCAAGCTCTTTATACATATTGACTAATGAAGGGGGGGGCTGGCACACCTGGTCGCACTGAAAAAGAGAGTCCATGTGCTTGATTAGGCCCGTGATAAGGATCTTGCCCTAAAATAACGACATTCACATTATCAAAAGGCGTAAAACGAAAAGCATTAAAAATATCTTCTTGAGGAGGATAAACAATTTTACCTGCAGCTCTTTGTTGTGCGACTTGAGACATAATTTGATGAAAGTAAGGCTTTTCTTTTTCTGCGCCTATCACATCATGCCAAGTTAATGGGGTAGTCATAACCTAAAATCCTTGTTGATATCTTATAGTGCCTAAGCTTACCGATTTCATCAGAGTAATGAAAATATTACGGACTAAAAATAAAAATTAATTGTACCCTCAACTTTTATTTGAAAATTTACAAAAAAAAATTGCAAATCAGTGATAAGTGATTTTTGATTTAAAACAAGACTTTGCACCCTGATGGGTGAGAGGCTTAGAAATTTTGTTGATATTTATCAAAGAATGACACCATTTATACTGGTATATAAGTAGATAGAAACATTGGTTAGACCAAATACCCAAGTTCTGATATGAGATTGGAATTTGATTTTGCGCCCAAATTGGAGGTCGAAATGATTACTGGTATCCAAATTACTAAAGCTGATAATGACGATTTATTACACTCTTTTTGGTTATTAGATGATGAAAATGGCGAAGCTCGTTGCATCTGTGCTAAAAAAAGGCTTTGAAGAAGGTCAAGTGATTAACCGCAAAGAGCTAGGCAATATCGAATACCGTGAAGTGCCTGTAGAATCTAAACCTGTTGTTCGTGTAGAAGGCGGTCAACACCTTAACGTTAACGTATTGAGTCGTGAAACACTGGAAGATGCGGTTAATAATCCTGAGAAATATCCTCAATTAACTATTCGTGTTTCTGGTTATGCTGTGCGTTTTAACTCACTGACTCTAGAACAACAACGTGATGTTATTACTCGTACTTTTACAGAAAGTCTGTAATTTTTACTAAAGTAATAAGTTAATAATAAGCTCGATATAAAAATATCGGGCTTTTTTTCTATATAGAATAAGAAAAAAGAATAAAATAACAAAAACCAGTAACTATATTGTATAGCTACGGTTTTTTATAAGAGTAAAAAAATACAGTTATTCGTTATCAGTATTCGTTTTTTTTGTTGGTGCAGTAGGCGCAACTTTTTTTTCTGTATGCTCAGCAACGGCTTTGCGGCGTTTACCTATATTTTTACGATCGCGAGCCCGCACTTTTTCTTTAACCGCTTTTTTCTCTTCTTCTTTTTTTGCTTTACGTTTTGCAAGCACTTTTTTAGAAGGTTTGAAAGTTGCTTTTAGGCTTGGTGCTTTGGTTTCTGGGCGTAGTTCAGCAACAACTCGATATTTAATTGGCTCTTGGATATAACGGCCAATCTTCCCTAATAATGGGTGATCGTGAGCTTCAACTAATGAAATTGCGATACCTTTACGACCCGCGCGTCCTGTACGACCAATACGATGCAAGTAAACATCCGCAGTATGAGGTAAGTCAAAGTTGAAAACGTGTGTAATGTCGTCAAGATCAAGACCACGAGAAGCAACGTCAGTGGCAACAAGCACATTCATTTTGCCTGATTCTAAACGTTTGATCGCATCGTTACGCTGTGTTTGTGCCATTTCACCTTCAAGGTAGCTACATTTAATACCTTGCTTTTCTAACGCAGTGACAAGCTCTCTTACACGCTCTCTTTTACGAACAAAGACAATCGATTTTTTAACATCATCTTGCTTCAGTAATGCAGCAAGTAACGCTGTTTTATGTTCGAGATTATCAGCATGATAATAGAATTGCTGAATTTTTTTACGTTCACGGCGAGATGGATCGGCATTCAGCTCAACTGGTTCGTTGAGAATGCGCTGTGCAAAATCAATAACTGCATTACCTTCTAGTGTTGCAGAGAACAGTAATGTTTGTTTACGCCAGCGAGTTTCGCCTGCAATCGTTTCAATATCGTTAGCAAAACCCATATCTAACATACGGTCTGCTTCATCTAAAATCAGCATTTCCACCGCACGGCAGTCAAAGTTTTCTTCTTTGATGTACTGCAATAAACGACCTGTTGTTGCAACAACGATATCTTGATTCTCACTGAAGACTTCAGCGTGATTCATATAAGCAACACCGCCCGTGATCGTGGCGATATCTAAATGTGTGTGCGCACATAATTCTTTTGCCTGATCGGCAACTTGCATGGCAAGTTCGCGTGTTGGTGTCAGGATAAGAATACGCGGCGGGCCTGATTTTTTACGTGGATAATCAAGCAAGTGTTGAATTGCTGGAAGCAAAAAGGCCGCCGTTTTGCCTGTGCCTGTTGGCGCAGAGCCTAAAATATCGCGTCCATCCATGGCAGCAGGAATTGCATCTGCTTGAATAGCAGTAGGACGTTGATATCCTTTTTCTTCTAATGCGGTCAATAAACTTTCATCAAGTTCAAGACTGGAAAATGTCGTGGCTGTCATTGTATACCTCTGTTTAGGGCGCGGATTTTGACATTATCCCCCGCTAAAAGCCAGAGGATTTACCGCTATCACATTATATATTACCGATAGACGAAGGTATTCGTTGTTTTTAGGCTTAATCTAAATAAGCGTGCATCGTATACAAATAGTTTAATGTTAAGATAGGGGTTGTAGAAACGTTATCTTACCATATATCTCTTTTTACGTGACATGATTGATAAGCAATAAAAAAGAGATTGCTGTACAAATCAATAGAGCCAATAGATGAATCAAAAGAAAGTGAAAAAAAGCAGGATTACGCAAAAGGTGGTTTTACCTTTAAACAAATTTTTTGTTGCTCATGATAAGTGTGAAATGAAAGTGGGTACAGATGGTGTTTTATTAGGGGCTTGGGCACCTATCGATAATGTAAAAAGAGCACTTGATATTGGTACGGGGAGTGGCTTAATTGCATTAATGCTCGCTCAAAGAGCGAATAAAATTGAGTGTATTGATGGCATTGAACTGGATGAGAAAGCCGCATTACAAGCGACAGAAAATGCTCAAGGGTCACAATGGCATTCATTTATTCATATCCATCATAGTGATATTCATCATTATGCAGAGCAAGTGCAAAATAAATATGATTTGATTGTGAGTAATCCGCCTTATTTTGAGCCAGCAATTGCGTGTCGTAATGATGTTCGTGAGCAAGCACGTTATACCAAAACCTTAACGCATGAGGGATTGCTGGATAGTGCGCAATCACTTATCACTGAAGATGGTTTGCTCTGTGTCGTATTACCTTATTCTATTGGTGAGCAATTTATTGAAATTGCAGAAAAAAAAGAGTGGAATATTGCAAAGCGCGTTAATATTAAAGACAGCGCAGATAAACCTTATCATCGAGTTTTGTTAGCATTTCAAAGACAAAATCAAAGCGGTGTTAAATGTAGTATAGATGAACTTATTATTCGTGATCATGAAGGGCACTATACCGATAAGTTCCAATCATG
>NZ_MIIZ01000737.1:0-3943 GCF_001743005.1 Shigella sp. FC1967
CCCCCATCGTGTTGGCGTCATAGTCACCATCAGGTTTGTACTGATCACGGATGAGAACCCTAACCGGCAATGCCTGGGTATCAATCGCGGTATCACCTTCAACCTCAACAATAGGACGGATGCTGTCAGAAGGTGCAGAGATAGCCCGGTAGACAACCTCAGTCTTCACATCAGGAACCTTGTTGTAGGCTGCGTTCACCTTGTAGGTGGTTTCTTCCCACAACGCTCGCTCATCGGTATTGATGCGGCGATACACCTTATTGGTGGCACCCCATCCCGGAATGAAGGTCTCAGACTCAAGAACATCCGAGTTGCGCGATATGGCAATATCCAGATCAGCTCGTTCAGAGTTGATAATGGCATCACCCAGGTAGTTACCTGTCATCGGCACCATGTAGATGTTGTCCTTGAAGTTGTAGTCGGAGGCCAGTTCAACGGTCGGAGCTGGTGGATCAACGGCTTCAACATTGAAAGTCTCGTCGTTCAACGTCACCCGAGTGCCATTGCGGGTGAAAATACTTACCCGCCACCCCAGAGGGTGATCACCGTTCTCGGCCAGGGAACCTGACAACGAAGGAGATTCCGATAACGGGTCTTGGACCAGTCCATCGGGGATCTGCTGCCACTCGAACAGACAGGTGCGGCTTGCACTGCCAACAGCTTTGTTCGCGGCCTCGTTTTTCGCACGGTCAGCACTGAGAGTGATTGAACAGTCAGGACCTTTGCTCTGCTTGAAGTTCACATCAAAGTCTTCAATGACGCGATTCACCTGAGCAATGTCATCAATCGGGGTGTAACCAACAGAGCCATAGGCAGTAGTTACCGTCAGGTTCTGAGAGCCAGACCCAACTTTTACCTTGGAACCGTCACCACTGAACAGGTACAGGCTGTATTCGACAGGTTGTTCACCAATGCTCACAGCCTGCCCCACCAGCCCGGCAACTTTCATCCCGTTGTTGTCCTGCGTAGTTTGTTCAGCCTCATCCGGAGTTCTGTCCCATTGGAGCAAACACACCGGGTCACGAATTGGGTCTGCGGCCATAGCCACATCCTCTTTCGTGGTGAACCGGCAAGGCACACCCGACTCTGGCAGGGCATAGATTTTCACCGGGTCAATAACCTGGCGAATTGTCCATGATTCAGCCGAGAGCTTGGCCGTCCCTTTCCAGGTATTGATGTCCACAACCAAGATGGGTGAGTTCGGCGCGGAGGTCATGACAAGAAGACTGGAAGAGCCGACCACATCAGGAACAGCCGGTTTAACCGGAATGCTCAAACGACCACCTGACGCACCGAAATCATGTTGGCTCATGATCCCCATTGTCTGGCCCGGCTCGATACGCACCCCATTCACCACCAGCGGCACTTTCGCATCAGAACGGAGGGTCGCAAACACGTCGTATGAACCTGTCACGACAGCACCATCACTGAGCGTCAGCGGCTTGGTCTCGATGATCCGCTTGCCATCTGCATGAACAAATTCATGAGTGACAGCGGGGACCATGACCTTGCCATCCATCCCATCCGCCAGCATTACCTGACGAGGTTTGTACTCGAAGCCAACAGCCTTTTGAACCGCGTTGCCTTGTGCGTCCTCACCGGAAACAGTCAGCGTGTAAGATTCCCCTTCCTTCAAAGACGGGAACATTACCGGGTACTCAAGGCGGAATCGCCCTTTCGACTCTTCGCGCCAGGACAACTGAACCTTGTCATCGGCTGGGCCTCCGACGAGGGCAATAGAGGTCAGCTTGGGGCTCGGGTCGGCAGTATCAGTCAAGGTGATTACAACATCATCCAAAGACTGGATTGGTGCTCCATCACTGATCGATACAGTTAGTGTCGGCGCTGAATTATCTATGCTCATAGCATATTGTGAGCCAGTGAATACCTGCTTAACCTCATTACCGAAAGCATCTTTAGCTACGAGAGATATGCCGGTATATGTGCCCTCTGACAGATTCTCAGCAGAAAATGTGAAAAACCAATCATTTGTGCTACTACGAAGAACTTCAGTACGAGACAACGGACGTTCTTCGCCAGTCGAGGTTATCGCAGACGCACTTGAGTTGTTAGAAATAACCCACTGGTTAACCCCCCAACCGTCAAATGAATCAGGCTCACGGAAATGAGCTTTAAAAATCCGCCCATTTCGTTCTACCCCAGCAATTTCAGGAGGGTTAAAGTCATAGCAGAACGTTGCCCCAATCCGATCAGACGGAAGTTCAGGCTTCCCTTCCGGTCGAGACCAATATCCAGGCCATGAACATGAGCGCCCACTGAACGATATATCCGTATCCACTTCTGCATAAGAAGCATTTGCCGGAATTTTAGTAGTAGGCAACCAAGATCCCCATAACTCCTGAGCGTAAGGTCTCGGCTCAACATGAAATCTCAGTTTTTTATAATGGTTAACTGAGCTCATATTAATGGTTTCACCGCGGACCCACTGACCATCATCCCTAAGATATTCAACATACTTACCGATGGGAGCCAAGCTAACCGATGGATCAGCTTTCACACTGACGGATGTATCACCAAGAGAGTTCATAACCCAGTCGTAAATAATAAACGACTTAGTTTTTGTCCCATGTTGCTGGAATACATCAGCTTGCGTCTGCCGATAATCATATGTACCGTCTTCGGCAATGATATTGCCTTCAATACAGTTTTTATAATCACACCAGTTACCGCTTTGAGCACCGTAAGGTGAAGAAGGATAGGAGTTTGTTTTGGGTATCCGGTAGAGCACCCTGTAGGTATCGGAATAAATGGTCATTCCGTTCTGATAAGGCGCAAAACCTGATAGGGCCTGACCATTAACCTTAAAAGTTGAGGCCTGCGGGTTCTTAGGGTCATACACTGCTACTGGCTCAGGATTCTCTCCAGACTTTGCACCTACTGAATCCCAAGCAATAGGATAGGCTATTGACCCTTTGTTCCCTGCTTTATCCAGGGCCTCGAAATGAAGCGTATATAGATCCTCCCCATTAGGGAACACAGTGCTCCAGTTCAACAACTGGCCTTGGCCGTTGGCGTAATTAACCGAGACAACAGGACTCCTCTTGCCTTTGCTATCTACAGCATACGCCTGTATAGAGGAAACCGAAGAACCGGCATCAGATGCAGACACATCTATACCTGAAAATCGGTGAGGACCTCGCAGTAGCGTTCCATCAGAAAGCGCCCGGTTCCATTCCCCTTTTACTGTCACGTTTGCCAAACTTGGCGCTGTCGTATCGACTTGAAGCGGGTATTCATCAGTCTGAACGGAACTTCCGTCTGACGCCAGTATTTCGGCCCTTAGTTTGTAGACTCCCTCGGAAGGAGCCGGTAGTTGAAGTTCCGCACCATAGTAGGATTTTCCACCCACTGTGATGCGATCAGTAGCCCCAAGAAGGTGGCTGGTCGCTGTCGAAACCACTGTTCCATCCGACCGAATCACCGAAATCTTTACCTTTCGGTCGATACCGGCACTCAAGGCAAACGAGATATTGCCCGTTGGGTTGGCATAGTTGGCATTCGGAGTCAGAGACCGTTGCGTACCATCTGGAGCCTTAAAGGTGTATTCCAGCAGCTCTGCATGAGCAGCACCAGCGGTAAGAACCGCCAGAGCCCCAAGCATCGCCGGAATTTTAGGCTTGAAATTGATCATCGCATTCTCCATTCGTTTTGAGTTACAAGAACCCAATGCTGGAGGTTACGGGAGGGAGTGCATAAACATGGGCTGTGGAAGTGCCCTTTTTGAGCAAATAAGGAAATAGTTGGAATTTGTTATGACTGGACTTTTTGCCAAAAAATAAGGGCAGCTTTTAGGCTGCCCCTATCACCCGTTGATTAACGGCAAGGTGTCTTTTACACCCCCAGGCCATTGCTGAGTTGCACAACAGCCGGGATGACCTTCTCTGCATGTTCCAGAGTAGCAGACATGATGGATTCCACTACG
>NZ_MIIZ01000738.1:0-3914 GCF_001743005.1 Shigella sp. FC1967
CTGCAAAATGTGCAGTGTTCGCAATCGAACCTCCTACCAGGCTATCTAAAACGCCCATATAACCCATAATAATCCACAAAACAGACATCACACATGGGGATATACCATGAGCTTATCTTTTAAATTATCAGCATGCGCGTTGACCGTTTCTTTAGCGATGACGCCTGTGATGTCTCAGGCATGGGAAAAGGATAAAACCTACGAAATTACTATTTTGCATACCAATGATCACCATGGCCATTTTTGGCATAACGATCGTGGCGAATATGGTTTAGCTGCACAAAAAACAGTTGTTGATAACATTCGTGATGAAGTCGCTAAAAAAGGCGGTAGTGTACTGTTGTTATCTGGTGGTGATATCAATACCGGTGTTCCAGAATCTGATTTACAAGATGCAGAGCCTGATTTTAAAGGTATGAATCTTGTGGGTTATGATGCCATGGCTCTGGGTAACCATGAATTTGATAATCCACTAGATGTTTTACGCCAACAAGAAAAATGGGCAACGTTCCCATTCTTATCTGCAAATATTTATCAAAAAAGCACAGGTGAGCGCTTATTTAAGCCTTACACCATTTTTGATAAGCAAGGTGTTAAAATTGCAGTATTAGGTTTGACTACGGATGATACTGTGCGTATTGGTAATCCAGCAAACTTCCCAGACACTGAGTTCCGCAAGCCGGCGGATGAGGCTAAAAAAGTTGTAGAAGAACTGCGTACAACGGAAAAACCAGACATTATTATCGCAGCAACTCATATGGGTCACTACGATGATGGTAATCACGGCTCTAATGCACCAGGTGATGTGGAAATGGCACGTGCATTGCCAAAAGGTTATCTTGATATGATTGTGGGTGGTCACTCACAAGATCCTGTTTGTATGTCTCAAGAGAATAAAAATTACAAACAAGCGGATTATGTACCGGGAACACCTTGTGCGCCAGATAACCAAAATGGTACATGGATTGTTCAGGCTCATGAATGGGGTAAATATGTTGGTCGTGCAGACTTTGAATTCCGTAATGGTGAATTCACGTTAAAACATTACCAATTAATCCCAATCAACTTAAATCAGAAAGTGAAGAAAGACGACGGTACAACAGAACTTGTTTACTATACAGAAGAAATTCCTCATAACCCTGAAATGATGAAACTGTTGACGCCTTATCAAGAAAAAGGCGGTGAGCAATTAAATGTTAAAGTGGGTGAGGTTGTTGGTAAATTAGAAGGTGACCGTAGTAAAGTTCGTTTTGTTCAAACCAATATGGCACGTTTATTATTATCAGCTCAAGCTGAACGTGCGAATGCAGATTTTGCAATTATGAGTGGTGGTGGTGTTCGTGATTCTATTGAATCTGGTGATATCACTTACAAAGATGTACTGAAAGTTCAACCTTTCGCGAATGAACTGGTTTATGTTGATTTCAAAGGTGAAGAAGTCGAGCCTTATTTATCGGCGGTTGCATGTATGAAAGTAGACTCTGGTGCTTATGCACAATTCTACAATGTTAGCTTAACCGTAGATGCAGATTGTAACGTTAGCGATGTTAAAATTGCTGGCAAACCAATAGATAAAACGAAAACTTACCGTATGGCGACACTAAACTTTAACGGTATTGGTGGTGATGGTTATCCTAAGATTGATACTCATCCTGCGTATGTGAATACCGGTTTTGTTGATGCTGAAGTATTAAAAGGTTATATCGAATCTCACTCTCCATTGAAAGCGGCTGATTTCGAACCTAAAGGCGAAATTGTTTACAAAAAATAAAGCTTATCAATAACGTTTATATAAGCAAAAGGCGACATTTATTGTCGCCTTTTATTTTGGCGCTAAATCACGTTAATTTCTTATTTTGAGGATGAACCTTAAAATAAGAAATCATTAATGATTATGACTCTTTACGAATAAGTGCAAATTGAGCACCTAACACAGATCCCAAATCTTCCGCCGATAATTCAATATCTAAGCCACGCTTACCACCAGAGACAAAGATAGTGTCAAATTCAAGCGCTTGTTCATCAATCACTGTTGGTAGACGTTTTTTTTTGGCCTAATGGGCTTATTCCCCCCACTAAATAACCGGTGACTTTTTGTGCAATTTGAGGATCTGCCATATCTGCTTTTTTTGCCTTAAAGCACTTAGCAACAAGTTTTAAATCTAACTGACCAGAAACTGGTGTTACGGCAACAGCAAGATTTTTAGCATCACCATTTAAAGAAACTAGAAGCGTTTTGAATACTTGGCGATTATCTAAACCTAATTTTTCAACAGCTTCATCACCAAAATTATGGACATTAGCATCATGCTCATAAGGATGAAGGGTAAATTTGATTTTTTGTTTTTCCAGTAAATTTACAGCGGGAGTCATAGTTATTCCTATTTATAAGGTCACAACAATATCTTTATACTTGGTGCATCAATAAATCGATCAAATTCTCTTCACCAAATAAATGAAGGGCACCTACCGTGACAACATAACGGCCAGCGGGTAATTTTGATAATATATTTACCCATTTTTGATTACGACTTTCCATTAAAATATCAAATACTGCTTTACTAAAGGTATTCGGTAAAGGTGGTTGTTTTTCTCTACAATCATAATTTAACCACCAATTGATCATGATTTGCAATGTACGTGCGTTCTCGTGCCAATTTTTTAGTGTGTCTTCGAGTAATTGCTGACCATCATCAGGGAAATCTAATAATAATGCGACCTGACTCTCAATGCCTTCGAGTTCAATAATGCTTTTTTCGTATTCATTAGCATGTTGGATAACTTGATAATCAATACCATATTGAGGTTGTAATCCAAGTTGCATCGCTTGGGTAGATTGTAAAATTAAGGCGATTTGCCAAAGTGGCTTATTGTCGAGTTGATAAAGAAAAAGGGATAGATCTTCACAATGCTGTGTAACTTGCGAAAAAAGAGCGCTATTTAAGCGTGTTTCTAGTGACTCTCTAAAAAGGGATGCTTGATCAAAAGGTTGAACGTTTGTCGAGATATCAGCTTCAACTATAATCGCATCTGCATTTTTTATTTCGTTGATAAGTACATTGGAAAGTGGTGACATTGTGGGGATCCCCATATGGATACTCCCCACAAGGTGTAAAGAAACATGATTAGGTAGCGTAATATCAATAGCGGGGTAAGGGTAATGGACCGTATTTTTTATTCCTACCCAATGTTTGATTTTTTGAAAAATACCCGTCATTTTATCTGCTCCTTTTAGTGTCGGTCACTAAGTCTCAGCATAACGGATTTCTAATTGAATGAAACAGTGAAAACCAAGTATTTACTTAGCTAAAAACGCCGTAAACCCTCGCCCAGTGCGGGCGGGGATATAAAGCCCGCAGGGCTTTAAAGATCAATCAAGCGTTGACTGGCTCTGAACGTAGGCTCTGAGTGTTTCAATCGTTGCCCCTCCGGTGCTACAGACAAAGTACGACCTTGACCACAAAAGTCCCCGTTTTACTTTGCGTCCGTAAATGTGTGTTTTGCTGGCGCAGCAGGCGCGACGATACTGATTTCAGATTGTTGACCATCACACTGACCGTCAGTTTTGGCGGGTAAGCAACCAGCAGATGCACATGGTCAGGCTCTCCGTCCATCTCAATAATTTCGCATTCAAGTTTTGCCGTAGCGGAGTCAAATGCATCACGCAGTTGAGCGATCATCTGTCCGTCAAATAGCTTACGTCGATACTTTGTCGTAAAGATCAGAGGCACGACCAGTTTACTGACACTGTGCCGCTTTCTGAGGGATCCCGCCAGTAAATCATCATGATTACTCAATTGATATATTGCCCTAATATGTTAAAATAAAAACATTATATCAATGAGCGCTGATGATGTTAAGAGCAACAAAAGTACGCATCTACCCAACACCAGAACAGGCTGAATATCTCAACG
>NZ_MIIZ01000739.1:0-3900 GCF_001743005.1 Shigella sp. FC1967
TTGCTAGTTTTTATTTGTGTTAAAAATAACGAAATGTGTGTTTTAAACATAAAAATCAGAATAAAAAAAACTAAATGTTCATCCGTTAGCGTTAAGGTATTTTCGTTATAATTGTGTTTAGGGACAATAAGCTAGCAATTTTTTATTTAATAAAATTTCATAAGTCACAGTAAATAAAAATAACTAAAAATATAGTGATATTAGGATTATCTTTATTTACATTTTTATATTGCTAGTTTTTATTTGTGTTAAAAATAACGAAATGTGTGTTTTAAACATAAAAATCAGAATAAAAAAAACTAAATGTTCATCCGTTAGCGTTAAGGTAATTTTAATGCATTGTATTTAATCGCTTAATCTATGTACGTGTTGGCAATGATGGGGAAGGGATCCTAATTCTATTCTTTAATCTAAATAACATTAAAAAAATTTAAAACAAAAATTGGTTTGATAATGAATATTAGATAAAAAATAAAAGAAAAATAAAACGCATTATCACTTGGTTGGCATGAAAAATGGCTTGAATTGAAAATGGGGGATAAAAAAGAAAAAAAATCCCCTCTATAAAGATAGAGGGGTAGCTAAATGAATAAAGAATGGTTTATTTCGAGAATGAGTATATAGGAAATTTGATCCCAAAATTTGTTTATTTGTGCAGCACAAAAAGTTTAGAGAATAAAGTAAAAATATGTACAAACACTCAATTCGAAAATCAACGTATTATTGACGATAAGCTGTCTTAATTTGGCTAATCGTATTGCGGAATGTCTCTGCTTGTTTTTCGTCATCAACTTCCGCAATTGCACGTTCAATATTTAAAATAACACGTCCCGCATCTGCTTGACCTAATGCTTTTAACATATAGGTGACTAATGTTTTTAAGCAAGCGACTTCTTCTGCTAATGTTTCCACATCTGCTTGTGTTTTAAACTTCTCGTTCATTATCTACGTTCCTGTGTCTTTAATTTATAAATCATATCAAGCTAGGTCATTAGAATAGCAAAGTCTCAGCAAGGTATGAATAGTGATGATAAAAGCATTTTATCATATTGAAATTATTAGCATGATAAAGAGACAAAATAGTCTGTGATCCCATTTATTTGTTGAAACCACGCTATACTTTGAACGTTAATACAAACAGAATGTGATAAAACGCCCATTGCGAGCAATAAGAAAAAATGCAGAAAAAGAAGGGGGCATCATATGAATGAAGAACAACTGTTACAGGCGATCACTCATTATCCCGCACTTTATCAGCGCAAATCAGGAAATACACATAAAGGAACATTCGGCACATTAGGGATTATAGGCAGCGCAGAAGGAATGAGTGGTGCTATTGTGTTAGCAGGTAAAAGTGCATTGAAAGCAGGGTGTGGAAAAGTATTTCTTGGCTTTGCTCAGCCACAACTTCCTGTCCCTTTTATTGATAGTGCTCCCGAGCTTATGCTTAAAACAGCACAAGCATTGATAGATCAGCAAGATATTTCTGCTTGGGCGATTGGATGTGGATTGGGATTATCTGAAAACTCGGAAGAGATGTTATCAATAGCTTTAGCACAGTGTAATGAAAATAGACCTTATGTTTTTGATGCGGATGCATTAGTGTTAATAGCGAAACATAGATCAGAATACTCGCTTAATCAGCAATGTGTATTAACGCCTCATCCCAAAGAAGCGTCTATTTTGCTTAATTGCACGCTAAATGATATCCAAAATAATAGAGAAGATGCGGCGAAGGAAATTGCGAAAATTTATCATTGCTGGGCAATTATCAAAGGACAAAATACCGTAGTGACTTCTCCGAAAGGGGAAATTACAATTAATACAACGGGTAATAGTGGATTATCAACCGCAGGGAGCGGTGATGTGTTAACAGGCGTTATGGGCAGTTTTTTAGCACAAGGAATGACAATGTCTGATGCAGTGAAAAGCGCGGTTTGGATACATGGAATGTCAGCGGATATCTTAGTTAAAAAAGGTATTGGACCAATAGGATTAACCGCATCAGAATTGATCGATAGTATCCGAAATATTCGCAATCAAATATGGACATTAACGCAACAACATAATGCAAACTATTTTGAATGATCACTTTTATTTTTAGCTTAACGTATTAATAATTAAAGTAGGTTTCTATTAAAGTTAGATTGTTTTTAGTTAATTCACTCACAGTAATCTTTGGGTTATTGCGATAAGATTAAGGCAAATGGAGAGTTGAGAGGAGTTATTATGTATAAAACGATTTTAGTGCCTATTGATATTGTGGAAGAAGAGTTAACCAGTAAAGCGGTACGACATGCTGTGTATTTAGCAAAAGAAACAGGAGCTAATTTACATTTAATTCATGTTCTTCCAATCTCTTCAGCAATTATTAATGCTTATTCATTGGGGTATCCAGAAATTAAAGATAAAGCAACCGTGAAAGCAGAGAATGATATGCAAATGTTGGTGGATTCGGTGGATTTACCTGCTGAAAAGGTCGCTTATACGGTTACTTTTGGCTCACCTCGTGATGAAATTTTAGTCACAGCAAAAGATATTCAAGCAGATTTAATCGTGATTGGTTCACGTAGACCGAATATTAGCACTCATTTATTGGGCTCAACGGCAGCGGGTGTTGTTCGCTATGCTGAAATTTCAGTGCTAGTTGTTCGTTAATCTATTACTAATATGCTATGAGTATTTCTCGTAGCATATTTTTTTAGTTTTTGCGTAGCTTATCTTATTTATTCAATATAAGTTTATTGAATAAACAGTCTAGAAAATCGATAGAATGGAAAAATTTACTCAAGAACTTTTTAAGGCTCGATCATTTTATTCTACGCATCTTACGCTATTATGTAATAGGCTCTATTTTCTTTTTTCTTAGGATTATTACCGGGAGTATTAGGTTTTTATTTAATCGAAGGTCATACCTTTATGGAATCTTCATTAAACGCAATTTCTATGTTAAGTGGTCAACCGGTAGAGCCAGCACCTGCAACCCCAACAGGGCGCTTTTTTTATTGCAATTTATGGTTTATTTCTTCAGTGTGTTTTTATTTTATCAATTGGGCTTGTAGTCACACCTTTTATTCATCGACAATTGCATAAATGGCATCTTGAGGAAGATTAAATAAGCAAGCTGTGGGTTTAACGCTACAATAATAAACAGACAATAATCTGATAATGAGGAGTTGCTATGTACAAGACAATTCTAGTACCTGTTGATATTTCAGAAGATGAGTTAACGACTAAAGCCTTACAACACGCTGTTTATATTGCCAAATTAGAAGGTGCAAAACTGCATCTTTTCCATGCTATTCCTGATATTTCACGGTTTTCTATTAGTTATAGCTACCATTACGACATGCTCAGTTCTTTTGCAAATAAAGCAACTTGAGCGTGTACAAGAGCAACTGCAAGAATTAGCCAATGGCATTGATTTACCAAATGAACAAGTTGAATTTTCAGCCGTATTTGGTTCTGCAAGAGATAAAGTTTTAGAACTCGCTGAAAAAATTCATGCCGATTTGATTGTAATAGGCTCTCGTCGTCCAAGTATTTCAACTCACCTATTGGGCTCAAATGCATCAGGTATTGTCGCTTATGCTAAACAGTCCGTGTTAGTTGTTCGCTAACTTTTTTATAAAAAATTAGAAAATAGTTTTGACCCCTAGATCTCTATTTAGGGGTTTTTTTATTTTTTGTATTTAAGCCTAACCATTTTAAATTGATTTGTGAATGAGATTGCTTATTAATGCGGTTTTTATTTTTAAATACCCAGATCTTTTATTGATTTGAGAATGATAGTCATTCTAAAGTCCGTGTTAGTTGTTCGCTAACTTTTTTATAAAAAATTAGAAAATAGTTTTGACCCCTAGATCTCTATTTAGGGGTTTTTTTATTTTTTGTATTTAA
>NZ_MIIZ01000740.1:0-3872 GCF_001743005.1 Shigella sp. FC1967
AACAAATCCACCACTTCCCCATTTTCGCCCACATCTGTTTTAAGAACACATCATGACTTAATACGATTTGGCTACCATACCCCCTTTCAATTAAGGTTGCGACAGCTTCTACTGTATCCATAACACTTGGTGCTGCACCTTCTTTAGGGAAAGAGATATCCAAACCGATCATATCAAACTCAAGCCAAACACCGCGATCTAACATTTTGCATTGATAATCAATATCCTTACCGGATGGATCAGAGTGTGCCAATGAAATCTTAGAGGGGTTACATCTCATTTCTGTTAATAAAATGTCTAAAACTTCATCACCTCGACGCTGCCAACCAGGCATATGAATATTCATCGAAGCATGAGGATTACTATTTTGTGCAATAGCAGCAGCACGTAAGCTATTTTTCTCGCCATCGGTAAAGAATGGAGAAACACCAATTTCACCGATCATGCCAGCACGAATATCAGTACCATCAATACCTATATTCAATTCGTCATCAATGATTTTTGCCATTGCATCAATATTATTCGCCAGTCGTTCCCCTTCAAATTTTTCAATATAAAGCCCTGAAGAAGCAACAACATTAATGCCCGTTATCTCTGCAACTTGTCTTAGTTTTCTAATATCACGCCCAATTGATGAAGAGCCTGTTGCATCAACGATGGTTCTTCCACCTAACTCTTTGAAATTATTTAATTCAAAAATAACATCTTCAATTGGTTTTTTATCCATATTATCGCAACAGCAATATGGATCGTATTTAAGTCCCCACTGAATATCTGCACTCACTTTTTTATCAACTAACGCATGCGAGAATTCATAAAAAGGTTCATCAACAACACCTGAGAGATCATTAAAGAGGTGTTCATGGGGCAATGTTAGCCCCATATCTTCTTTTTTAACGGGGCCTGTTACAGTTTGGATATAACCTTTCATCACGATACTCCTACGCTTTTGCTGACTTAGTCGCTCTAAATTCAGGAATTGTGGTTACAATCGCACCTACTAACGCAAATAATGTGCCGATGATTGTCACTAAATAAACGGTATTGCCTAATGAAGGTAATAATAAATCAATTAATACAGAGCCTAATAATTGACCCGCTGTTGACGCAACACCCAACATCAGTAAACCTAAACCACGGACTAAAATAGCCATTAATGCGATAGACATCAGCCCTAAAGGACCCCCTAAATACATCCACCAAGTACCCGGTAATTCAAGAGTGATATGGCCTAATGCCATACGAACAATAAGCGCAATCGTTAAAACAGTGAAGCCAACAATAAAGTTCCAAGTGATAGACACCATCATAGAACCGGTTGCTTCTGCAACTCTAGAGTTACCAGCTGGCTGCCAACCCGCTAATAAACCAGCAAGGAAAGGTAAAATTGCTAAATAAATAAACGAGGTTGAATGCCATTGTGGAGAAACGACAAATAAAGTTGCAACAACAGCTAACACAGCACCTAGCACTCGATATGGAGTGAAATATTTTTTCTCATCAACACCAATACCAAAACGGTCACATAATAAGCCTGATAATAAGAGTGCTGAAATTAATGCTGTTTGGAATGTTGCAATCCCTAATGCGCTCGCAGAAGCCCCTTCAGAGAATACAACCATTGCACCGCAAAGACCCGCAAACCAGTTCCATAATGGAATTTTGCGCGTTTTAATTAAACTTGGAATTGAAGCAAATTGCTGACGATACTGTTTTTTTGACATGATGATAAAAAACATCACCACTAAGCCACTGGCAAAAGAGATAACGGCACTGGCGTTACCATCTTTTAAAACATGCCCTAACTGCCCATTCACCGCAGACTGCATTGGTGATAGCATACCTGCTAAAACCGTTGCTAACATCAGCAATGGTGTTGATAAATTTTTTGTACTCATAAGATGTTCCTTTTGGATTATTGGCTATGAGTGATTTCTTTTTTTATTTTTCAAGTAATCGGTTTTTTATTAGCGCAGAGCGGCAACTCTGCGCTTTTTTACTTTTTATGACAGTGATTCTTAATTCAAATTAACGGGCAATTTGTTTAAGAATATTGACCCACATATCAGCATAATGAGGCCATGCTAAAAATTCTTTGCTACCCCAGTGAGGAGAACAGTCACTCATAAAGCAGCCTGTTTTTCCTTTTTCAAACTGACCAAATACCAGCAATGGGTCTTCACCAATATTTAATACCGTTTCTGTGTTCTCTTTAGCTGAAACCTTGTTATAACCAAGGAACATAGGCCATTCACCAAAACCTTTTACTGACGCATGCTCAGCATTCACCGCACTAGCAAATACACCTTCTGGTGCTTCTACGCGATCGTCTCCATCCAACATTTCAACAGGCAGAACTTCTGCAAGTAATGTATTTTTGTAGTTTGCTTTAGCCTCAATACCCATAAATGACAGGTAACCACCAATCATTAATAAGCCGCCACCATTAGCTACGAACTCTTTAATTAGCCCTAATGCATTAGGGATAACTTTCATGTTGTAGAAGGTATCGTTTTGTAGAAGGAAGGTATTTGCACCAATGTCACTAATAACAATGACATCATATTTAGCCAATGCTTCTGCCGTTTGTGGGAATGCAACCTGAACGGTATGAGCAGGCATATAATCAACTTCAATACCCTTTTCTCTTAAGCAACTTAATAAGAACGTTGAACCTTCTTCATATTTGCTGGAAGTGAAGCTGTCGTAACCTTTAGAGTGGATCATATGAATATGCCATGACTCACCAATAAATAAGATTTTCATTTTTATTCCTCTTTCAAAAAAGATTATTTATTCAGGGGATTGGGTGACAATCTGTGAATATGTTGTTTGATTGATGCGATGCATGACATTAATATCTTCAGGCATTTCTGAAGCATTACTCGTCTCAACAGCTAAAGATGAAAAAGCTGATGCATAGCGTAACGCATAAGAAAACTGCTTTCCTTTTGCCAACGAGGCAGCGAGCGCACCATTAAAAGCATCACCTGCCCCTGCTGTATTTTTTACAACTGCCGGATATGCCGGCGAATAAATATACTTATATCCGTCATAAGCTAACGAACCTTTACTACCTAGCGTAATAACTACTTTATTCACACCTTGCTGATAAATGGAAAACGGCAGCATTTTTTGTCGGACTCTAAATCGAGTACTTCTATCCCAGATAATAAACTGGCTTCCGTTTCATTAGGTGTTAATATATCTATCATTGGAAGTAATTCATTCACTATTTTATTGTAAGGTGCTGGATTAAGAATAATAGGAATATTATTTTCGTTTCCAATAGCAATAAATTTCTTTTAATGCTTCAACATTCGTTTCTAATTGAAGTAAAATTATATCTGCATCAATAATTTTATCTTTCTGGATTTTTACTTCATCAGCAGAGATATCCATATTAGAACCAGAGTAAATAGAAATAATATTTTCCCCACTCTCTTCCGAAACAAAAATAGATGCAGTTCCTGTTTGATAATTTTCTGTTTGATATATCGTTGATGTTTTTTATTCTTGATGACGATATAAAATTAACGGCATAATCACTAAATTGATCTGTACCAATCTTCGTAATAAAGTGTACCTGTGCATCAGCATAACTCGCTGCTAGTGCTTGATTACAGCCTTTACCTCCTGGTGAAAAGATAAATTTATTCGATAATAAGGATTCCCCGGCTTCTGGCAATCTGGGAAGATAGCTAATCATATCAACATTTAAATGAACCCAGCACGCACACCTTAATTTATTGCTGTCTTATTTGCTAAATCGTTTTTATCAATTTGATCATTACATTACTAGAAATTTGTATAATTTCTTTCTTAGCGACTTTATCTAATGTTTCAAATTCTATAAAAGCACCACCATGGCA
>NZ_MIIZ01000741.1:0-3866 GCF_001743005.1 Shigella sp. FC1967
GGGACGTTCAGCTCTTCGCTAACATAACGAACAACTTCAAAATTACTGGCGACACCACCTGTCATAACCACAGGGGCTTCCACACCGACTCGTTTGGCAAGACCCGCAATACGGCTAGCCACAGAGCGGTGAATGCCATTAATGACATCGGGTATTGTTTCGTTATTCGCGAGATGGGAGATCACTTCCGATTCAGAGAACACGGTACAAGTTGAGCTAATTGTGACTTTTTTAGTGGACTTAGCACCCTCTTGAGCGAGATCGGAAATCTTGGTTTCTAATACTCGCGACATCACATCTAAAAAGCGTCCTGTACCCGCGGCGCATTTGTCATTCATCACAAAGTTTAATAAACGGCCTGCACCATCCATATGAAGTGCTTTAACGTCTTGGCCACCAATATCAATCACCGTTTTCACACCCGGAAAAAGAAAGTGCGCGCCTTTCGCATGACAGCTAAGTTCACTCACCTCTTTGTTGGCTTCTTTCAGAGAATTACGGCCATATCCTGTTGCGCAGATCCAACTGATCTGACTGAGATCGCCACCAAACTGGTGTAACACTTCACTGATCGCTTTTTCAGGTCCAGATGTCCCAGCACCGACTGATGCCAACGATTTCGCGACAATAGCATCACCATTTTTCATGATGACGCATTTTGATGCAGACGATCCGATATCAACGCCCATTGTGAAAATGTCTTGTTGCATGCCTTTGCTCTCCTGAAATTAAAAAAGTAAGCGGATTATTCTTTCCACGTCATCACATCTTTATTGGCTTCAAGGTTTGCTATCTCTTCAGCGCTATACCCTAATTCAGCTAATACAGATGGCGTGTCTTCGCCTAACAAAGGACCACGGCGATATTCAGGTAAACCACTTTCTAAGAAATCAATCGGTGGACGAACTAAGGCTTTTTCACTGCCATTTTTGTATTTCATGTTGTAGAAGGTGTTGATTGCCCAAGCTTGTTTATCTTCCAACACTTCTTCCCAAGTTTGTGCAATGCTGAATGGGATATCGTTTTTGGTGAAAATATCCGCCCACTCTGACGCTGTTTTTTGCTCAACTTGTTGCCAAATCAGATCATACAATTCAGGAGAACGATTATTTTTTGCGACTTCTTGTAGACGTGTATAGCGGGCATCCTCAGCTAAATCAGGACGACCAATACACGAAATAAAGGTTGGATAATAAGCATCGTAAACGGGCATGCAGACTTGAATAAAACGATCATCTTTCGTTTTATAAGCCAGAATAAATGGGCTGGTGGTTGTACGGCGATCAATAGGATAAGCTTGACCATAATCTGGATATTGCGCCGCTTGGATCATAATCGCTTGGGTGTAAATAGAGGTATGCAGTAAGTTTGTTGAAACATACTCACCTTGACCAATATTTTTAGCTCGGATATAAGCGGCTAACACACCTGAAACCAAGCCTAATGCACACTGGTGATCGCCAAGACCGGGGATCACGTTCATCGGCACGGTGCCTTTTTGGTACAGAGAACCTAAAATACCACCACGGGCAAAGAATGCGGTGTAGTCAAAGCCGGGTAAGTCTTTATCTGGGCCTTCATCGCCATACCCTGTCACACTGGCGTAAACTAATTTTGGGAAACGTTGTTTTAACGTTTCATAATCTAAGCCCGCACGCTCTCTTGCGCCAGGACGCCAGTTAGTTAAGAAAATGTCCGCTTTTTCTAACAATTCAAACAGGATTTTTTTCCCTGCTTCTGTTTTCGTATTTAACACAATCCCACGTTTATTGGCATTTTCTAAATCAAAACTGGTGTTTTCATGTTGATCTAATGGACGGCCTTCTGTTGGTGCGGTATAGCGTAAATTATCGCCATTTGGAGATTCGATTTTGATTACGTTCGCACCCATGTCAGCTAAAATACGCCCCGCTGCAGGTACTGCGATAAAGGTCGCCAACTCAACTACTGTGACGCCTTCCAGTGCTTTATGACTTGTCATTTTTTCTCCTAATTATTTTTAGACTTCATACTGCTGTTGTCAGAATATGGATAAATCCGTTGTCACTTAACCCGCTACTTTGGTTTTTTCATCCTTGATTGAAACGCGATAACCCAGTTGAGATTTCAGCGCTTGCACATCAATTTTTTCCGCAAGGGGTATGAGGAAATTCAGTAAAGAAATGGAGTTCTTTGGGGATTTTGTAGCGAGCCAGTCGCTCTTGTAGAAATTCACGTAATTCACTTTCATCAATGCTGTGGCCTTTTTGCACACAAATAGTGGCAATCACTTCTTCACCTAAATCGGCTGAAGGGATCCCAAATGCTTTTGTCGCATCAACACCCGCATATTCAGCAATGGCATCTTCTATTTCACACAGGCTAATATTTTCACCACCACGTACCACAATCTCTTTTATACGATAGGCATAGTGATAATTTCCTTGTTCATCGATACAGCCGATATCTCCCGTGTGTAACCAACCCTCTTCGTCTAACGCTTCTTTGGTTTTGTCTGGCGCATTGTCATAGCCCATCATCACATGAAAGCCACGCGTGCAAATCTCACCTAAACTGCCTACTGGCACAGGTTTACCTGTTTTCGGATTAATAATTTTCATTTCAACAAAAGGTAAAGGCTTACCAATAGAATGACGTTTTATCTCTAAAGCATCATTAGGAAGAGTTTGCGTGCAACAAGGTGAAGCTTCTGTTTGACCATAAGAGACGGTGATCCCTTTCATACCGAGGATCGTTTCAATGTCATCGATTAACGCAGGCGGAAAACTTGCTCCTGCAATAATGCCTTTATCAAGACTCGATAAATCATAGTGAGAAAATTGTTCATGCTTCATTAAACGACTAAAAATGGTCGGTACACCATGCATAATGGTGCAACGATGATGTTGGACGGCTTTTAACACATCTTCAGCATTGTAATTATCAAGAAGAACAAGTTGGCACCCTGTTGTTAACGCAAAAAAGAGACAAGAAGAGAGTCCAAAGCAGTGGAATAGCGGAACCGCAAGACAAATCACATCGTCATACGTAACACCTAAGCGCTGTGCTGACAGCATGGCATTATTAATGACATTATATTGGCTTAACATGACACCTTTAGGCATTGCTGTACTGCCAGAGGTCATTTGAATAGTCAGCAAATCTTTTACGCTAACTTGTTCAACAGCATGTTGATATTCTTTATCTGATATTTTTTGGCTAATTTCTTTTAATTGAGATAAAGAAACACTTTTTTCTGCTTGTTGATTTCCCATGCTAATAAATAATTGAGGCAATACGTCTTTATTTTTTTGATGCTTTTTTTAGAAAGACAATTAATCACCTCAATAAAATGATTGCTTTTAAAACCATCAGAAAAGCAGAGTGCTTTAATTCCCGTTAATCGACATAAATCGAATAACTCTCTTTTTTTTAAAATGAAAGTTAATACAAACAACAGGAACACCAATTTGAGCAGCAGCAAGAAAACAAATTATCCATTCTTTACTATTAGCAGACCAAATCCCTAAACGGTCACCTTTTGTTAAACCCATGGCTAAAAAACCACGCGCAACACTCTCGACTTCTTGTTGTAATTGTTGCCAAGAAAGTGTCTTTTTACTTTGGTTTTCAATTAAGGCCGTTTGTGACGCATATTGCTTCACTACATTGTTTAGACATTCTTTAACTGTCATTTCTAATAAGGTCATAAATACCTACTCAACCGCTTTTTTGCTGATGTTTACGTCTGTAATGACCTTATTCTGGGTAGGGGAAATGATTCATTCTTGGTTTTCAATTAAGGCCGTTTGTGACGCATATTGCTTCACTACATTGTTTAGACATTCTTTAACTGTCATTTCTAATAAGGTCATAAATACCTACTC
>NZ_MIIZ01000742.1:0-3864 GCF_001743005.1 Shigella sp. FC1967
ACACCAACGGACAGATATAAGGCGAATTTGCTTAGAGGCCCATTCACATAATTTAATAAAGCGAACACTGCAATTCCTATAAGGGCTCCAGCTAACGGATACCCACCCCAGTTATTGATTTCCATAAAACCGTCCCCCAAAAGCTACGCCAATAGCAGAACCATGTGAGCCGTAATTAATCCCCTGGATTCCTCATTAGCTCTCTTTAACTTTAATATTTTCCTTAGATTTAAGTATCCATAGATTCCTGAGAACACTCCCATACCCCCCCCCAAACACCAACGGACAGATATAAGGCGAATTTGCTTAGAGGCCCATTCACATAATTTAATAAAGCGAACACTGCAATTCCTATAAGGGCTCCAGCTAACGGAAATCCAAGCAGATATACTGCTCTATATTTCAAATCGGTTTTTTTTCATCTTATTCTTTATCTATATGTTTTGAAATCTTATCCACAATGGATGTAGTATCCATATTCATTATCCTCCCTGCTTTTTCAATCAGAAACTCAGCTTCATTTGTTATGTTCTTTGACTCTTCATTAATAATGTCAATGATAGTTTCTAGTGCGATTCCATACTCACCCACATCAATAAATTCTTGCACTTCTATACTTTCACATTCAGAAAACGAATCAGAAAGCGCCATCAGCAAAAGCTCTAGTGTGGATTCAATTTTTCGATATTCATTCTTCATTTTGCCTTCCAAACCACTTGGCCGCTGGCGTCGGTCTGGTAGAACCGACACCAACGTCACTCACTTCATGCACCAGAAAAGAACCTCATTACCTCCGCTGGGTAATGGAATAGGTGCCCCCCTTTATCGAAGAACAGAAACCATACAGAGAAAGATATAGCAAAGACTCCTACGCCAACAATCTCAAAAACATTTCTACCAATACGATGAATGTCAGTTCCTTTGTCATACTTTATCTTCTTATGCTTTATTACCCCTGCGATTCCTACGTAAATAAAATTAACCCCAAGAGGGATAAGAATCACAACAACTCCAGTGAAGTAGGCTGTATAAAGAAAGAAATCTACCCAGTTATTGATTTCCATAAGCCGTTCCTCCTTCTATCCCTCTCCCTACGTTTAAGCTGGCTTGAAACGTCGTCGATCCAGTGTTGCTCACTATTCACTTCTGTCACTATTTCTCAGTCTAATGAATTGGAATAGAGCTTGGATTCCACCAATACCGCCCATGAAAGTCCCTATAAATACAAAGACCCAAAAAACCATTTTATATTTAGATTTGTCCTCATATAACTCAAATACTTGAACTAGCCATTGCGCTATAAATCCCCCCAATAACCCCTATCCCCATACCTATAAGGAAAATAGGAAGCACAAACATCAAAATGAAGTTAGTTACATTTTTCCGCATCATTTATTCTTGACACTAGATCCGCAGTTCGGGCACTTCAGATTCTTTGAGAAAATCACACCAATGACGATATTAATCTTGGATGAAAATAACTTTTTATCCCCTCTAGCTCGATGGAAGTAAGTTGAGCCGCATGAAGTGCATCTTATAATCAAAGACATTACTGCGGTTGGTATCGAAGCAAACAACAAACACTGAACAAAAATATAAACTGTATCGTTAGTAACGCGGGTTAATCCCAGCTCGTAAAAGATACCTGATACCACAATTAAAAATGTCAAGCACCATGAAAATATTGCGCCTAGCGCTGTGAGCCGGAGTGCTACACCCTTAATTCTCAACATTTAACTATCCTCAAACTGGCTGTAGCTCGCCTTCCAAACAACTTGGCCGCTGGCGTTGACAGGACCAACGCCAGAAACGTTCGCGTAGACCAGTCCTCAGACCTATTTTCCATATTTACTCCTAAATTCATTGATTTTCTTTTCTGTCCGAATGGTCTGAAAAGCACCATGACCACCGACAACAATTCCAAAACCTCCCCAGACTGCCATCATCATTACAAATACAAATGTGGAATCATTTCCATTTATTAGCCTGTAAGCCACATAAGAAAGGAGTCCAAATACACCACCCAAAGCTGGCAGGCCGATCAAATATGCTGCAATTGCTTTATTTCTAGTCATTACTCACCGCCATTTACTGTGGCAGAACTCGATTAAGGACATAGTTGAACCTATTACCCCAATCACGGCACCTATCGCCAAAAAAACCCAAAACACCATTTCGTTTTGCTGGTTCGTTTGATACAACCCTAAAATCAATGCCAATTTTTGACCGCCATATCCCACAACCCACCCTATAAACACAGAGCCAAATAAGAACGGGAAGTAAATAGTTCCCAGAAACCACATCCAACGTTTATAAGTTTTCATCAAAATCGCCTTCCAAACGACTTGAGACCAACCTTCATAGAACATCCAGTACATCTAGGTCCTCATTTACCCCTAAATAGGTGAAGACCTCGGACATCGAACCTGCATTCCTTACACGCATAGCAACATTGTTAACGTCTTCCTCAAGATTGAAAAATGGCTCTGGCCTATTTTGGTCAGCTATCAACCCATTGATGACTATCTCTTTCTGTTCTGTTAGCTCCATGCTCAATGTTCTTGTAAGAACATCTACACTCCATACGCTATTAAAAAAGGAAAACAGCCTACCCCAAAACGAACTCCCAAAAGCCCCATTAATCATCACGTCGCTAATTTCTTTTGTTTTTCCATCTCGAAATAAGATGAGAGCATTCTTGTACTGTTTCCGTATTCCGCTTTTACTACCATTAGCTAAATAAAACCCGTCAACATGAAATGGGAACATCATCCCACTTTCCTTTTGAACAATAATGACTATGTTATTAACTTCACTCACAACCACACCCTCCATTGGTAGCAATTTATCCAACTGCTCTCAACGCTGCCTTTCCAGATCACTCCTCATCATTAAACATGGTTGTGATTTTTTTTACTTGGCATCCCCCTCTCAGATTTATTTCGAGGAAGTCACCAATTGCACCAATGCTTTCCCGAGTTTCTTTTCCGAAGAGGTTCATATCTTGCGAGAACTTAATATAAAGTAAGTAGCCTTTGTAAAACTCTATTCTTGCCGTAAATTTTCTCCCCTCTAAAACCCCCTCTATTTTGGCGACAATCTCTTTATCTGGAAATAAAGCAATATTCTTCGGCCAGCATTGCTTCATTTCATCGTTTATGTCGAAAAATGCTGTCACTTTTCCACCATGCCATCTTTGGACTTTGCACAACAACTTAATTTGACAGTCAAGTTTATTCTTCTGATCTTCATTTAGAGCATCTCGAAACGCCCTCAACACTACGACTTCATATTCACGTAGCTTCTTATCTCCACCATATATCAGCTTATCTATCAAATTCTTAATTACCACAATTACACCCTCCGTTTGAACCTAAAACCTCTCCTGCTCCCGCACCTGCTGCGGCTCCTGTTACTGTCCCTTTCCATGTATATGGAACCCTGTCAAGTACACTAATTAGAGGATTCCATTTCTGTCCCAGTGTTTTCCCTGGAAATGCTTTATTGCCAAATGCAAAAGGGTCATGTTTAAAATGTCGCTTGACATGCACGTAGTTACCATTCCATTTATTGTGACCATTAACTAACCATCTACCAACCTTGTTATCAAGCCACGGTTTGCGATACTTACTCCCTTTTCTGACATACCTCGACGGTATGAAATGTGAAAACTGTTTATTTAGCCCTTTATTCCCCGCTAGTTTTAATCCAATCTTAGCCCCCAATTCCGGCACCGAGCCCACCTAAGCTCCAACTAGCAACGTCCCCCCCAGTTCACACAGTCAATATCGCCATCGTTCTGATACATCTGCCATGCGAAATTTGCTGCCCCTAAAACAACTCCCCAAGCAAACTCTCCTGTCG
>NZ_MIIZ01000743.1:0-19282 GCF_001743005.1 Shigella sp. FC1967
CCAAGTATGTTGTTTGATATATATTATTAATCGGTTAATTAAAATCGAGTATTAAATAATATAATAAATAAAATAATTAATTTATGACACTCTTTTTGAAAAAAGCATTACCTAACTTTATATCGTATATATGCAATTTTTACCTGCTATAACCGGTAAAGTGATATTTACACGCTATAGCAGGTAAAGTTTGATCGTTACTTCCCAATACAGAAACTTGAGAAAATACGGCCTAATAAATCATCCGAGGTAAATTCACCAGTAATTTCACTTAATGCTTGTTGAGCCAGTCTTAACTCTTCTGCCAATAATTCACCCGATTTTGCATAAACCAGCTGTTCATGGCCTTGCTGTAAATGTTCTGCTGCGGTATTTAATGCCTGTAAATGACGGCGGCGCGCTAAGAAGCCCCCTTCAGTATTGCTGTTAAAGCCCATGGCTTCTTTAAGGTGTGAGCGTAGTAACTCAATGCCCATTCCATCACGGGCAGATAAACGGATCATCGGATAGTCACCTTGCGAGGTGATCTCGGCAGGTTCACCCGTTAAATCTGATTTGTTGCGAATAACGGTGACCGGCAGTGTGCTAGGTAAACGAGCCATAAACTCAGGCCAAATATCTTCAGGTGCTGTTGCATCGGTAGTCGTACTATCCACCATAAAGAGCACTCTATCTGCTTGCTCAATCTCTTTCCAAGCACGTTCAATACCAATACGTTCCACTTTATCACGGGCTTCACGTAAACCTGCTGTATCGATAATATGCAGAGGCATACCATCAATATGAATATGCTCACGCAATACATCACGCGTTGTACCCGCAATATCCGTGACAATGGCAGCTTCTCGACCTGCTAATGCATTTAATAGGCTTGATTTACCTGCATTAGGGCGACCAGCGATAACCACTTTCATCCCTTCACGTAACAGGCTACCTTGGCGAGCTTGAGCTCGAACATCATCTAATTCAGCAATAACCGCGTTAAGCTTTCCTTCAATGATACCGTCAGAAAGAAAATCAATCTCTTCATCTGGGAAATCAATCGCTGCTTCAACATAAATACGTAAGTGAGTTAATGACTCTACCATCTCGTTAATATGAGAGGAAAATGCACCTTGTAATGAATTAATCGCTGAACGTGCCGCTTGTTCTGAGCTGGCATCAATTAAATCTGCAATCGCTTCGGCTTGTGCTAAGTCGAGTTTGTCATTTAAAAATGCACGTTCAGAAAATTCTCCAGGGTTTGCAATACGCACACCAGGAATTTGTAAAATGCGTTTTAGTAATAAATCCAGAATAACGGGGCCGCCATGACCTTGTAATTCTAGAACATCTTCACCTGTAAATGAGTTCGGATTTGGGAAGAAAAGGGCGATACCCTGATCAAGCACTGAGTTGTCATCATTGCGAAATGGCAGGTAATCGGCATAACGAGGTTTCGGCAATTTGCCTAAAACGGTTTGTGCCACAAGGGCTGCTTTGGGGCCAGAAACGCGTAGGATACCAACACCGCCTCTTCCCGGAGGTGTGGCCTGAGCGACGATAGTATCAGTGCTATGCATGGTGTACTCGCTTAATCAGAATAATTGTATCAATATAAAAAAACAGAAGGCGGTCATTGTAGACCGCCTTCGCTATTTTATGTCACTTTCCTTTGAATGTAACCAAGGAAGAGGTTTTTCCTCATGTGACCTTATTTTTTGTCTCTGCTGTGTAAGCCACGTTTTTCCAAGCCGCGGTAAATTAGCTGCTGTTGGATAATGGTCACTAAGTTACTGACGATATAGTACAGAACTAGACCTGATGGGAACCACAGGAAGAATACAGTAAACACAACCGGCATAAAGGTCATGATTTTTTGTTGCATCGGATCCGTCACTGCCGTAGGAGACAGTTTCTGAATGATGAACATTGTTACACCCATTAATAATGGCAGGATGTAGTACGGATCTTGCGCCGATAAATCTTGGATCCATAACATAAATGGCGCATGACGTAATTCAACAGAACCCATCAGCATGTAATACAATGCAAGGAAGATTGGCATCTGGATAATCAGCGGTAAACAACCACCCAGAGGATTCACTTTCTCTTGTTTGTATAACGCCATCATTTCTTGGCTCATACGTTGTTTGTCATCACCAATACGTTCACGCAGTGCAGCCAATTTTGGTTGCAGTAAACGCATTTTCGCCATGGAAGTATACTGTGCTTTAGTCAGCGGATACATGATACCACGAACGATAAAGGTGATCATGATGATGGAGAAGCCCCAGTTACCGATAAAGCTGTGAAGGAATTTCAACAGTTTAAACAGTGGCTGAGAGATAAACCATAACCAACCGTAATCTACAGACAGGTCTAAATGTGGCGCAATGGCTGACATTTCTGACTGAATTTCTGGACCAACCCATAATGTTGAGCTGATGTCAGCACTGCTATTTGGTGCAATTGTCACCGGTGCTGATTTATAACCAATCAGAGCAATAGATTTGTTTTCTAAAGTGATAGAGTAGAAGTTATTGTTCTGACTATCTTTAGAAGGAACCCATGCTGTTGCAAAGTACTGTTGTAACATTGCAACCCAACCATTATTAGTGGTTATAGATAAGTTTTTATCTTCGATATCACCAAAACTGTATTTTTTATAGTTGGTTTCATCGGATGAGTATGCCGCGCCACGATAAGTGTGTAGCGCAAAGTTGCTGCTACCAGTATCACGGCTTTCTGGCAATTTAACAGATTGTTTTAACTGACCGTAGAAGTTCATGGTCAACGTTTTATCTGTTGTATTCTCAATTTTGTAATCAATACCGATATCGTACTGACCTT
This sequence comes from Shigella sp. FC1967, assembly GCF_001743005.1. Taxonomy (NCBI): domain Bacteria; kingdom Pseudomonadati; phylum Pseudomonadota; class Gammaproteobacteria; order Enterobacterales; family Enterobacteriaceae; genus Shigella; species Shigella sp. FC1967. Next base: position 2,833 of record NZ_MIIZ01000743.1, read on the forward strand.
TCTTCAGAATGAAGGTTTTGACGAATTTTACGCCTTCTTCATTGACAAAAGTCATAGGTACACGTAACTCATCTTGGTTTTCACCAAGTACGAATTCGTTTTTATCAGCACTATAAACTGGGCGAGATTTCTGATCTGGGCCATCAGGGCCGATTAAGCCACTTTGCGCCTGATACAGAAACTGTGGTGTAGTTTCCAGTAAACGGAAAGGTGTCTGTGAATTAAGCTCGGCGGGATAGGCTAACAAATCAGCCTCATCGATAGTACCGCCCTGAGTATTGATACGAAGATCAAGTACGTCAGTTTTTACGGTAATCAATTTTGCCTGCTCATTGCTGTTACCAGTTACAGCAAGACTATCACTACTTGGCACGTCCGCTTGTTGCGAGACCTGAGCAGTAGTGGTGGTGTTTTGTGAAACTTTATCACCCTCCCACTGCTGCCAGATCAGGAAAGAAACGAACAGCAAAGCGATGAATAGAAGATTGCGTTGCGAATCCATCGTTAATTTTCTCTGTTATCGTCGTTTTTTCTAGGTGGGACAGGATCATCACCACCTTCGTGTAAAGGGTGGCATTTTAATATGCGTTTCACTGTTAACCAACTACCTTTTATCATTCCAAACCTGCGCAATGCCTCAATTCCGTAATTAGAGCACGTAGGATTAAAACGACAACGAGGCCCCAACAGAGGACTAATCCCCAGTTGATAGCCCCTAATCAGCAAGATCAGGACTTTTGAGCCAAGCGACAATGACGACGCCATAATTTACCCAATACTTCCGTCAATTGATGGTTATCAAGTTCAGCAACCCCTTTTCTTACTAATAACACAAAATCCATCGGCGGTAATTCATGCTGATGTAAACGAAAGTATTCACGGGCTAATCGTTTAATACGATTGCGCTCATGAGCACGTTTAACGTTTTTCTTTGCGATTGTTAGACCGATGCGGGGATGCCCCAGCTCATTTTGGCGACCCAAAATAGTAACTTCTGGAGAACTCGCACGTTGTGGTTGCTGGAAAACAAAATTGAAATGCTTGGGAGTTAACAAACGTAACTCCCTTGGAAAAGCGAGCTTAACCACGGAATGGTTAGCTTTTATTATTTCGAAGAAACGGTCAGACGAGCGCGGCCTTTCGCACGACGGCGAGCCAGAACCTGACGACCATTTTTAGTGGCCATACGAGCGCGGAAGCCGTGGTTACGGTTGCGCTTCAGTACAGACGGTTGAAAAGTGCGTTTCATGGCGATTTCTACCTACTTAATATAATTACTGATTCAGCAAATGCGTTGACAGACAGGCGTGCAATAAATAAACAAACCAGTACTTCAATCGCAGCATCAATGATGGAAAGATGCGGGATTGTAATAAAATCACTCAAATGCGTCAATGAAGATGACGCTTTAAGTACCGATTTTTGTCGTCTTTTTTAGCAAACCCGATAATCAATCCTGACTTATGCGCAACGAGTACGCTTATCAGCGACCTAAAAAAGGGTCTTAATAAGTGACTTTGTTGGTACAAGCACGCAGGGTGCAAGATTATACGGACTCATGGTGAAAGCGCAAGGATCTTTGGTGGATCAAATGAGAGATATTTGATCACTTACTATAAGAAAGGGAGATTTATGCAAAGAGAAAGTTATCCCCAATTGCTATTTATAGGGCGACTCAAGTACACTAGAACGCCTTTGCATATTTCATTTGGTGAATTATCGTAAATCAGTAAGCCTGTGGATAAAAACCATAAAAACTGTGCAAAAGAAAGAGGATCTTCGTTTCATTTTGCGATATGATCCCCCGTCACGATCAGAATAGCCAGTCTGCGATCGTGAGTCACGATGTAAAAAAATCGTTGTCACCAAGAGTTGTTCCTTATTAAGAATTGAAGAGGAACGGTGTTGTGCACTTTGTATTTAGGCACACAGTGTTTAACTGCATTTTTCCTGTTTATTTTTTAGTCTTGTTTTTTTAGGGGAGTCCGCCGTGTCACTTTCGCTTTGGCAGCATTGTCTTGCCCGATTGCAGGATGAGTTACCTGCCACTGAATTTAGTATGTGGATACGTCCCTTGCAGGCAGAACTAAGCGATAATACGCTGGCGCTGTATGCACCTAATCGTTTTGTCTTAGATTGGGTGAGAGAAAAATACATTAATAATATCAACGCATTATTAGTGGATTTTTGTGGCTCAGAAGTCCCTTCTTTACGTTTTGAAGTGGGTAACAAACCCGCATCAGCACGTACTACGGAAAGTATTCCTAAAACCGTTGTACATCCAACAGTGAATACAGCACCAACACATAGTCAGCCCGTTCGCCCTAGTTGGGATAATCAACCGGCATCTCAACTGCCTGAACTTAATTATCGTTCTAATGTTAATCCTAAACATAAGTTTGATAACTTCGTTGAAGGTAAATCAAACCAGTTAGCAAGAGCGGCGGCAAGACAAGTTGCTGATAACCCTGGTGGAGCTTATAACCCACTCTTTTTATATGGTGGAACAGGGCTAGGTAAAACGCACTTGTTACACGCAGTGGGTAACAGCATTATGGAACGTAAAGCAAATGCAAAAGTCGTTTATATGCATTCTGAACGTTTCGTACAAGATATGGTAAAAGCATTACAAAATAACGCGATAGAAGACTTTAAACGCTATTACCGTTCTGTGGATGCGCTATTAATTGATGATATTCAATTTTTCGCTAATAAAGAGCGTTCACAAGAAGAATTTTTTCATACCTTCAACGCATTGTTAGAGGGTAATCAGCAAATTATTTTAACCTCAGACCGTTATCCTAAAGAGATTAATGGTGTTGAAGATAGATTAAAATCACGCTTTGGTTGGGGATTAACGGTTGCTATTGAGCCACCTGAACTTGAAACCCGAGTGGCGATTTTGATGAAAAAAGCGGATGAAAACCAAATTCAGTTACCTGACGAAGTGGCCTTTTTTATTGCTAAAAGACTTCGTTCTAACGTCCGCGAACTTGAAGGTGCATTAAACCGAGTAATTGCTAACGCAAACTTTACAGGTCGTGCGATTACTATCGACTTTGTCCGTGAAGCATTACGTGATTTGCTCGCCTTGCAGGAAAAATTAGTCACTATCGATAATATTCAAAAAACGGTTGCTGAATATTATAAAATTAAAGTCGCTGATTTACTGTCAAAGCGGAGATCGCGATCGGTTGCCCGTCCGAGGCAAATGGCAATGGCGCTGGCGAAGGAATTAACAAACCACAGCTTGCCTGAAATCGGGGATGCCTTTGGGGGTCGTGATCATACAACTGTACTTCATGCATGTCGAAAGATAGAGCAATTGCGTGAAGAAAGTCATGACATCAAAGAAGATTTTTCTAACTTAATCAGAACATTATCATCCTAGCGCTATGAAATTTATCATTGAACGTGAACAGCTTCTTAAGCCGCTACAACAAGTAAGTGGCCCTTTAGGTGGTCGTCCAACCTTACCTATTTTAGGTAACCTATTGCTTAAGGTAACGGAAAATACCTTATCACTCACTGGAACAGACCTTGAAATGGAGATGGTGGCAAGAGTTAATCTTAGCCAAGCTCATGAAATTGGCGCCACAACTGTTCCTGCGCGTAAGTTTTTTGATATTTGGCGTGGGCTACCAGAAGGTGCTGAAATTAGTGTTGAGCTCGACGGTGATCGTCTATTAGTGCGCTCAGGTCGTAGCCGTTTCTCCCTATCAACATTACCGGCATCTGATTTTCCTAATTTAGATGACTGGCAAAGTGAGGTTGAATTTACTTTGCCTCAAGCAACATTAAAACGTCTCATTGAGTCCACTCAATTTTCAATGGCGCATCAAGATGTACGTTATTACCTCAACGGTATGTTGTTTGAAACTGAAAATACAGAGTTACGCACAGTTGCAACAGATGGACACCGTTTAGCCGTGTGTTCAATGGACATTGGACAATCTTTACCAGGGCATTCTGTTATTGTTCCTCGTAAAGGTGTCATTGAGTTAATGCGTCTACTTGATGGTGCGGGTGAAAGTTCACTGCAACTGCAAATCGGTAGTAACAATATACGTGCACATGTGGGTGATTTTATTTTCACTTCAAAGTTGGTTGATGGTCGTTTCCCTGACTATCGTCGTGTATTACCGAAAAATCCAACCAAAACAGTGATTGCGGGTTGTGATATTCTTAAACAGGCATTTTCTCGTGCTGCCATTTTATCGAATGAAAAATTCCGTGGTGTGCGTATAAACCTGACCAACGGGCAATTGAAGATTACAGCAAACAACCCTGAGCAAGAAGAAGCAGAAGAGATTGTTGATGTTCAATATCAAGGTGAAGAAATGGAAATTGGCTTTAATGTCAGTTACCTCCTTGATGTACTTAATACATTGAAATGTGAAGAAGTTAAGCTTCTGCTAACAGATGCGGTTTCAAGTGTTCAAGTGGAGAATATGGCAAGTTCTGCTGCTGCTTATGTTGTTATGCCAATGCGTTTATAATAGTCATTAATATGATTTTATCCCGTTTATTGATCCGTCATTTTAGAAACATTGAACAAGCGGATCTGCCATTAGCGGATGGCTTTAATTTCCTTGTTGGACCTAACGGGAGTGGTAAAACAAGTATACTTGAAGCGATTTACACCTTGGGTCATGGGCGTGCATTTCGTAGTTCTCAAGCTAATCGCGTGATCCAGCATGATGAAAATGAATTTATTCTTCATGGGCGCTTAAGTGGGCTAAATGAAGAGAGTCGTGGCTATGCGATAGGATTAAGTAAAGATCGCGAAGGCAATAGTACTGTACGTATTGATGGCAGCGATGGTCATAAAATTGCAGAGTTAGCAAAGTTGTTACCCATGCAATTAATAACACCTGAAGGTTTTACACTACTGAATGGTGGCCCTAAATATCGTCGCGCTTTTATTGATTGGGGTTGTTTTCATAATGAACCTCGATTTTTTGCTGCATGGTCAGATTTAAAACGTGTATTAAAACAACGTAATGCAGCACTGAGGCAAGCTACGTCTTATCGACAACTGATGCCTTGGGATAAAGAACTTATCTTATTAACAGAACAGATAAGTGAATGGCGATCTCAATATACCGAAGATATCGCTAAAGATATTGAAGAAACGTGTCGCCTGTTTTTGCCTGAGTTTTCGTTGAAAGTGAGTTTCCAACGAGGGTGGGATAAAGAAACAGATTACGGCGAGTTGTTAGCACGTCAATTTGAACGTGATAAAATGTTAACATATACCTCACTTGGTGCTCATAAAGCAGATTTACGTATTAGAGCAAACGGCACACCAGTAGAAGATATGTTGTCACGAGGCCAGCTCAAGTTGTTGATGTGTGCTTTGAGACTGGCACAAGGTGAATATTTCACTCGTAAGAATGGGCAAAGATGCCTGTATCTGCTCGATGATTTTGCTTCTGAATTAGATGCAAGTCGGCGTCAGTTGTTAGCCGAGCGTCTAAAGTCTACGCAAGCTCAAGTGTTTGTCAGTGCGATAACACAAGGGCAAGTGAAAGATATGCTAGATGTAAATAGCAGGCTATTTAGCGTAGAACGTGGCAAAATAGAGGTTAAACCATAGGAATAAAGCGAGAAACGTTGATGTCGAATACATATGACTCCTCAAGTATCAAAGTATTAAAAGGGCTGGATGCGGTGCGTAAGCGCCCGGGGATGTATATCGGGGATACAGATGATGGAACCGGTCTGCATCACATGGTCTTCGAGGTGGTCGACAACGCAATCGACGAAGCCCTCGCGGGTTTCTGTGATGAGATAATTGTCACTATCCATTCAGATAACTCCGTCTCTGTTCGAGATGATGGTCGTGGAATTCCAACCGGCATTCACCCAGAAGAGGGTGTCTCAGCGGCAGAGGTTATTATGACCGTTCTGCATGCGGGGGGTAAATTCGATGATAACTCCTATAAAGTCTCTGGTGGACTTCATGGTGTAGGGGTTTCTGTTGTTAATGCGTTGTCTGAAAAACTTGAACTGACAATCCATCGTGATGGAAATATCCATCAACAAATTTATCGTCATGGTGTGCCTGATGATCGTTTAAAAGTGATTGGCGATACTGAAAAATCAGGGACATTTGTACGCTTCTGGCCAAGCCTTGAAACCTTTAAAGGCGAGACGGAATTCCAATATGACATTTTAGCGAAACGCCTTCGTGAATTGTCTTTCTTAAACTCAGGTGTTTCTATCCGTTTAATTGATAAACGTGATAACCGTGAAGATCATTTCCACTATGAAGGCGGTATTAAAGCATTCGTTGAATACTTAAGCCGTAATAAAACGCCAATTCACCAAAATGTATTCTATTTCTCAACTGAAAAAGATGGCATTGGTGTGGAAGTGGGCATGTTGTGGAATGATGGTTTCCAAGAGAATGTTTACTGCTTTACTAACAATATTCCACAACGTGATGGTGGTACACACTTAGTTGGTTTCCGTACTGCAATGACACGTACGTTAAACAACTATATGGATAAAGAAGGGTTTAATAAGAAATCGAAAATCAGTGCGACGGGTGATGATGCTCGTGAAGGTCTGATTGCGGTTATCTCTGTTAAAGTGCCTGATCCTAAATTCTCATCACAAACAAAAGATAAACTGGTTTCTTCAGAAGTGAAAACAGCAGTAGAGACGCTGATGAATGAGAAGCTGGTGGAATATCTGTTAGAAAATCCAAACGATGCGAAAATTGTTGTCGGTAAAATCATTGATGCGGCACGTGCTCGTGAAGCAGCGCGTAAAGCACGTGAGATGACACGTCGTAAAGGTGCATTAGATTTAGGTGGCTTACCGGGTAAGCTAGCGGACTGTTCTGAACGCGATCCTGCTTTCTCTGAACTGTATTTAGTGGAAGGGGACTCTGCGGGTGGCTCTGCAAAACAAGGGCGTAACCGTAAAACACAGGCTATTCTTCCGTTAAAAGGTAAAATCCTCAACGTTGAGAAAGCGCGTTTTGATAAAATGTTGGCTTCTCAAGAAGTCGCAACGTTAATCACTGCATTAGGTTGTGGCATCGGTCGTGATGAATATAACCCAGATAAACTGCGTTATCATAGCATTATCATCATGACGGATGCGGACGTCGATGGTTCTCACATTCGTACTCTGTTACTGACATTCTTCTATCGTCAAATGCCAGAAATCATCGAACGTGGCCATATCTTTATTGCTCAGCCGCCACTTTACAAAGTGAAGAAAGGTAAACAAGAGCAATACATTAAAGATGACGACGCAATGGACGAGTATCTGATGTCGATCGCGCTTGATGGTGCCGCCCTTTATGTGAGTGAACACGCACCTGCAATGCACGGTCAACAGCTTGAAAAACTGGTTGTTGATTACCATGCAGCGCACAAGATCATTCGTCGTATGGAGCGTATCTATCCACTTAGCATGTTAAACAGCTTGGTGTATCACTCAACGCTGACAGAAGATGCGTTATCTGATAAAGCTCAAGTTGAAGAGTGGATGAGTGGTTTGGTTAACCGCTTAAATGAAGCGGAAGATCAAGGCAGTACTTATAGCTACACCATTGCTCAAAACGATGAAAATCGTCTGTTTGAACCTGTGCTACGTATTCGTACCTATGGTGTGGATACAGACTACAAACTGGATTATGACTTTATCCACAGTAGCGAATATCAGCGCATTACGCATTTAGGTGACATTATTGGTAACCTAATTGAAGAGGGTGCGTTTATTGAGCGTGGAGAGCGTCGTCAGCCAATTTCAAGCTTTGAAGAAGCGCTTGAGTGGTTAAACAAAGAATCACGTCGTGGTCTTGCAGTACAGCGTTATAAAGGTCTTGGTGAAATGAACCCTGAGCAGTTATGGGAAACGACCATGAACCCAGATACACGTCGTATGATGCAAGTCACAGTAAAAGATGCAATTGCAACCGATGAATTATTTACCACCTTAATGGGTGATGCGGTTGAACCTCGTCGTGCCTTTATCGAAGAAAATGCGCTGAAAGCGGCAAATATTGATATCTAATTTAAATTAGATGAGATAAAAAAAGCGGCACTGTGAAAACGGCGCCGCTTTTTTGTTGGTATAACAATCACGCTTATCCGCGTTGTCCGATCAAACGGCACAGCATTTCTGTTACTAAATAACTTTTCTCAAATGAGCTAACAGGTAAGAACTCAAAGCGAGAATGGAAATTTAATGCGCCTGTAAAGTAGTTAGGTGTGAGCAAGCCTCGCGCTGAAAGTGCAGAGCCATCTGTACCTCCTCGCATTGGGATCACATTAGGTTGAATATCTAATCGTTTTAATGCTTCAAATATAAGTTCGATAGCGGTGCGATCTTCCCCAATTGAATCACTGATATTGCTATATACATCGATAATTTCATAATCGATTTGTGCACGAGGATGACGAGCGCGTATTAACTCAACAGATTGTGCAATGTATTGCTTACGGGCTTCATAACTTTTTTTATCAAAATCACGGATAGCCATTTTAATCACCGCATTATCAGGGTTGGCGATTAAATCAGTGACATAGAAATAACCTTCACGGTGTTCGGTGTGCTCGGGTGTATCAAAGCGGTCAAAGCAGCCAATAAAATCATGTGCGACACGAATTGGGTTTAATAATACGTTTTTCGCGGACATTGGGTGTGCAGTAACACCTTTTACAGACACATTAATGGATGCCGCATTAAAGGTTTCATACACGACTTCCCCTAATGCACAGCAATCAATGGTGTAAGCAAAATCAACGTTGAAGCGAGATAAATCCATCAGTTTAGAACCGCGCAATCCAATTTCTTCATCAGGTACAAACGCAACATAGATATCACCACAATCAAAATCAGCATGTTGAAGTTTATCCATTAACTCCATAACAACGGTGATCGCTGCTTTATTATCAGCACCTAATACGCTTGTACCATCACTGAAGATAATTTCTTCACCAATATAAGGCTCGGCTTCAGGGTGTTCTTGAGCTTTAAACCAGATATTCTTTTCTTTATTTAAGCAGAGATCTTTCCCTTCATAACGCAGTGTCTGAGGGTGAATATCAGGTGAAATACCGACATCAACCGTATCAAGGTGAGCAACAAACCCAACTTTAGGGGCATTGGGTTTAGTTCCTGGTCTCATTGCATATAAAATGGCATGTGAATCGATATAGATATCTTTTAATCCATAAGTTTCTAGCTCTTTAGCCAGTAACTTTGCTAATTCAAGTTGCCCTTGTGTGCTTGGCACCACAGAAGCAGATGCATCACTTTGGCTTTCAATTGCCAGATAACGGAAGAAACGCTGTTCTAACTTTTTACCTAGGGTGTTCATTATCATTTTGTTCCTAATACAGTTATTTTTATAAGCATAAGTTATGATGCGGGTTGCCATGTATATCCACTGTCAAAACCGAGAGGAATATCGAGTCCCCAGAAAATAAACAGTGTCGTCGTTAATACAATAAGCAAGCCAATAGTGAAAGGGATCATCATTGAGCACAGTGTACCGATACCCGCCCCTTTATAGTATTTTTGGCAATACATCAATATGAGTGGGTAGAATGGGAACATAGGTGTACTCACATTCATTGCAGAATCACTGACACGGAAGGCAGCTTGCGTTAATTCAGGTGAAATTCCGACAGCCATTAACATTGGCACTAATACGGGAGCAATAACCGCCCATTTTGATGTTGCTGAGGTGATCATGATATTTAAAATCGCAGTCAGCAAAATGACACCTAATACCGTCATGCCAGAAGGCATATTAAGCGTGCGCAGTAACTCTGCCCCAGATAATGCTAATAAAGTTCCTAAATTTGAGTGTTGAAAAGAGTAAAGGAACTGAGCCGCAAAAAAGGCAAAAACGATAAATGGGATCAGCGATTTAGTGATATTTTCCATTGCTTTGACAATATCTTTTGTGGAAGCAAAAGATTTGGTCATATAGCCATAGATTAAGCCGGGTACAGAGAAGAAGATAAACAGTAAAGGCACCACAATTTGCATAATAGGGGCTTTAGGGCTGGTTAAACTGCCTTCTGGTGAACGTAATGGTGACGTTTCTGGTAATAACAGTGCAAATAAACCAATTCCCATCAGCACAACTGCCCAACCTGCAAAACGGAATGCGCGTTTTTCTATTGGTGTGATTTCACCTAACTCCGCATCTTTGGTATCAATACCTGAAGAGACGGGGCAGTTTTTATTTAACCAAGGCTCTACAATTTTTTCAGTGATATACCAACAAGTTAAAATAACGCCAAACGTTCCGCCTACGCTAAAAAAGTAGTTACATAAAACGTTAACGCTATATCCTGGAGCCATAATTTGCGCTGCTTCTTGGGTAAAGCTTTGCATTATTGGGTCAATAATCGAAGGTGTATAACTTGCTGTAAATCCACCCGCTAAACCTGCAAATGAAGCGGCAATACCTGCTAAAGGATGACGACCACTTGCATAGAACATCATCGCTGAGACTGGCATAAGGATCACGTAAGCGGAGTCGGAAGCTAAGTGCGCAACAATACCAACAAAAACCACCGTTGGTGTTAGCATTTTAGGAGAAATAAGTGACAGCATTTTTTTTAAAGCCGTTTTAATAAAACCGCTGCTTTCGGCAATACCAATTCCTAATGTTGCAACAATCGTTATTCCAAGTGGAGGAAAGCTAATGAAATTTTTTACTGCACTTGTCACAAATAATATGATTTCTTCATATTGAAACATATTAATAACGGTGATTTTCTCTTTAGTTACTGGGTGGAAATAATCAAAATGTACAAAAGAGAGAAAAAAAGAAAATATCCAGCAGATCACTAAGGCGTAAACGAACAACATAGTAACATCAGGCATGATATTACCAATGCGCTCGACTCGGTTTAAAAAACCTTTTTTATTGGGTTGTGTTTGTGTTGTCATATTTATAATGCATCTTTTTATAAAAGTAATAAAAAATCACCTTAAATAAATGGCAATGCAAAGTAAATTTATTTTTAAATAATAAGGCGTTACTGCGATCCTTATAAAAGAAAGAGAGAAGAATAATATATTAGGAATTATTATATTTAGGTTTTTATCGTCATTACTTTTTTAGTTATTAAAAAAAGGCTTTTATTTATTTTTACACTCTATTTTGAATAAAAAATAGTGAATTATGCTGAGTAATCGAACTGAATTCTTTAGCATTATTTTTTGAAAAATATTGTGGGAAATGTATTTTATACAGAGCGATAAAAATTAAAAAAATAAATAAAATATGAAAAAATTAAAAAATAGTTTTATAAGAAAAGGAAAGGCGAATAAATAAGAAATAAAACTAATGAGTCTTGAGTATAAGAATATCAACCATTTCCATTTTTAAAAATGGTCGATATTCTAAATAATGAAGATTAACGCAGAATATTCAACATACGACGTAAAGGCTCGGCAGCACCCCATAACAGTTGGTCACCCACGGTAAAGGCTGAAATAAATTCCGGCCCCATATTCAGTTTACGAATACGACCTACTGGTGTGCTTAATGTACCTGTGACTGCCGCTGGTGTTAATTCACGCATAGTGAGCTCACGATCATTAGGAATGACTTTTACCCAATCATTATGGCTTGCAAGCAACTGTTCAATCTCAGCAACAGGTAAGTCTTTCTTCAGTTTTAAGGTGAATGCTTGGCTATGGCAACGTAACGCACCAATACGAACGCAAAGGCCATCAACAGGAATGATATTTGAGCCTGTATTGAGGATTTTGTTAGTTTCTGCTTGCCCTTTCCACTCTTCACGGCTTTGACCGTTTTCTAATTGTTTATCAATCCAAGGGATCAAGCTACCTGCTAGAGGAACACCAAATTGTTCGGTAGGCATCGTACCGCTGCGTGTAAAGTGAGTGACTTTACGTTCAATATCTAAGATTGCAGATGCTGGATTTTCTAGCTCTTTAACCACTTGATTATGTAAAGAGCCCATCTGTGACAGTAGCTCTCTCATATGGCGAGCACCCGCCCCAGAAGCCGCTTGATAAGTAGAGACGCTTGCCCATTCCACTAAATTGTTAGCAAACAGACCCCCTAAGGACATCAGCATTAAGCTCACGGTGCAGTTACCGCCGACAAAGGCTTTAATGCCTTTATTTAGACTGTCTTGAATATGCTGTCCATTAACAGGATCGAGAATAATAATGGCGTCATCATTCATACGCAGTGCTGATGCGGCATCAATCCAGTAACCTTGCCAGCCTGCTTGGCGCAGTTTTGGATAGATTTCATTGGTGTAGTCACCCCCTTGGCAACTAATGATAATATCGAGCGATGCTAAGGTATCAATGTCATAAGCATCTTGCAGAGTACTACGGTGATTACCGTAAGCGGGTGCTGCTTCACCTAATTGAGAGGTGGTGAAGAAAACAGGGTTTATCCCATCAAAATCACGTTCTTCAACCATTCTTTGCATTAAAACGGAGCCGACCATACCACGCCAGCCCACAAAACCAACATTTTTCATTGTAATTACCCTGTCTTTATCTGTAGGAATAGTGAGAGACCTCACACTAACCTGACAAAATATAGAGATAGGTGCAAGTGAATTTATTGATTAATTAGAAAGATTAGAAGTGTTTCTTATAGTCTTCGTAGAGTTAACAAAAGAAAGCCACAGAACGAACAAATATCAATGAGTTGTTAAAAAAGAAAATACACTGAACATAAAAGTGTAAGAATATTCTGCTATATCTTATTTTCTTTTTTTAGGATAAATAAAAATATATTCTTGTTTAAGAAAATAGAGTAAAAATAGAAAAATGTAAAATAGTGTAATATATAAGAAAAACGTATTTACTTAGAGATGACTTCACGCTTTATACTGAAAGTCACTATTCACTAGATGATGTATTTTCATAAATAAAAATAATGATGAATGTTCTTCATTTAATCTGAATTTTACTTTAATTAAAAGACACTGGGAGGCGAAGATGGATATATCTACATTCATTCCATTATCTACATACTACTCATATTTAAAACGGTTTGTGATCTCGCCAACCACGATGGGTACTATCGCGCCTTCATCTCGTTGGTTATGTTATGAAATGTTAGATAAACTCAATTGGCAGCAGGATCTTCAAGTTGCCGAGTTAGGGGCTGGCACAGGGGTGATTACTCAACAGATCTTAAAAAGAATGTCGGTAAATTCATCATTAGATGTTTTTGAAATAGAGCCCAGCTTTGCAACAGAGTTAGATAAAATTAATGATGATCGATTACAGGTTTATACTGCATCAGCAGAGAAATTAAATAGTCATTATAATATGATTATTTCAGGGTTACCTTTTTTATCTATTCCTAAAAAAACAGGTTTAAGAGTTTTAAAACGGGTACATAATGAGTTATTAAAAACGCAAGGTTGTTTTGTATTATTCCAATATACAACTCGATATGAAAAAACGTTATCTCGTTATTTTCATTTAGAAAAAAAATTAGTTATTCGGAATGTTCCCCCTGCTTGGGTTTATTATTGCACGCCAAAAAATAAAATAGGGTAAATGTAAATCTTACTCGACGTTTTATATTGTAAATGACAACTAATAATAGATGTTATTTATTTAGATAATGTTTGAGCAAGCAAAATAATATTCTTTTCAATTTTCAATAGGATCATGAGCAGCATATCCTAATAATACACCTTGTTTTGGATAAGTTTGAATGCAATAACGTGATAAAGGCTGTATGGCTAATCCAATTTCTCGTGATTTTTTCACAATATATTCTTCTGTATAGCCAGCTTGTAACCAGCAGACAATATGGATACCAGAATCTGTCGGTTCAACACTGAAAATATGAGATAGATGTGTTTTTATGGCATGAGTGAGTACTTGATAACGTTCATAGCAGGCTTTTCGTATTCGTCTAACATGGCGTGCATAATGCCCTTGAGAAATAAACAACGCTAATGTTGCTTGTTCTAAAAAACCAGAATGTGAATCGGTGTAATATTTGGCCGCTTTAAATGTATCAACTAAAGGTAAAGGAACCACTAAAAAGCCTAAACGAAATCCAGGATACATCATTTTTGAGAATGTACCGGCATAAATAACGCGCTGGTATTTATCTAAACCTTGTAGAGATTGAATAGGTTTAGAGTGATAGCGAAACTCGCTATTGTAGTCATCTTCGAAGATCCACACATTATTAGATGATGCCCACTCTAATAATGCAATACGGCGTGAAAGTGAGAGTGTATTCCCTAAAGGAAATTGGTGTGAAGGGGTGGTAAAAACAAGTTTTGTTTCAGGGCATTGCGCTATTCCTTGAGAAATATCCATTCCATCACTATCTGAATTTATTGGATGTGATTTTATCCCATAAGACGTAAAGATCCCTCGTGCACTATCATAACCAGGATCATCTAACCAAACGGTATCTCCTTCTTTTAATAATACTCTGGTAGTGAGGTTAATTGCTTGTTGTGTTCCATTTACAATAATGATTTGTTCAGGTTGGCAATATAGACCACGCGTTGATTGCATATAGTGGCATATCATCTCTTTTAATGGTGTATAGCCTGTTGGTGAATTAAATGTTGCGAGTGCTTTTTTGGATTGTCGCCAAACTCGCCCTAATAATCTTCCCCAAAGTTCATGTGGAAAAAGATCTACACACCCAACACCAACATGAAATATTGGATGACTATTGATATTAGGTTGTGATTGTTGCCAAAACGCTTGTGCTTTTTGCATATTGGGGTTTAGCGTTTTTCGTGGGCTTTCAATTGATGGTGAAGAAGGTGAATAGGGGGTTTTGAGCCATTTATCCGAAATAATAGCATCAGGAATTGTGCTTGCAACAAAAGTACCAGCACCACGTCGAGTAAATAAATAACCTTCATCGATTAAACGTTCAAATCCGGCAATAACAGAATTACGGGAGATCGACATCATTTCGGCTAAGGTACGGCTGGAGGGGAGACGACTGCCTGATGTTAAGCGCCCATCTAAAATCGCTTTTCTAATTGCGTGATACACCTGAGAACCAATAGGTCCTTCTTCTAAAACAAGGTTAGGAAAATAAGCTGTTTTTTTCTGTTTCATAAAGTGGATCCTATAAAAACACAAAAAGTGTACCTTATTGAGAACCAAAATTAAACGTACCATGACTACGGTTAAGGCCAGGTAATGCCTTTTTAGAGGAAATATAAAAGTAGAAGGAAGTGAAGAGATGAGCACAACACCAATCACTGTTTCAATTCAGTTTGTTGAACAAGCGCATTATGCTCAATGGTTGCCACATTGGTTAAGTTATCAAGCATTTTATCAAGTTGAATTATCAGAAGAAATTACATTAAAAAACGTGGGCACGCTTTTTTTGATGAAAAAGAGCCTATTTATTGTGCCGTCGCGATGGAGGGCGAAAAGGTATTGGGTTTTGTTCATTATCTTTTTCATCGCTCAACATGGGCTGAAAGTGATTTTTGTTATTTAGAGGATTTGTTCGTTTCACCTGATACTCGTGGCCGTCATGTAGGTAAACAATTAATAGAGTTTGTGAATCAACAAGCTAAACAGCATGATTGTGCTCGTTTATATTGGCATACGCAGGAAACCAATTTACGTGGTCAGCGCTTATATAACTGGGTGGCAGAAAAACCAGGTGTGATTGAATACCGTATGGCGCTATAAAAGAACGTTGAACAGATAGGGTATAAAAGAGAGGGCAAGATTTACTCTCTCTTTTTTGAGTTAGGGTTATTTATTCGATGTAATTTGGGTTAATTAAACGCTTGTTGGCAATAAAACTCATTGCCAACTTTTTTTGCTTCTTCACAAGCTTGTTTCATTAATTCGTCCGCTTTTTGTTTATTGGGTTCAATAATATGATATTGACCAGAGAACATGAAAGAAGCCATTGCTTGAGCAAATCCTTCAAAAGTCATTTCGTTCGCTTTTGCAAACCACATATTGGCTTTTTCAGTATCTACGGGGATATTTCCCACTCCGCTATAAAGAACACCTAACCAAATTGGCGCGTAAACAAGTTCGGGTTGATGAGTCGCTGCGGCTTCTTCTAATAATGCAATTGCTTTTTTATGATCTGTTTCACCAGATAAAGGTGCTATCAGCGCTGTTGCTAAACTTATTTTTCCTCTTGCGCTTCCTTTATTTTCTGCGATTGTTGCTAATTTTCTCGCTTCAACATAATGATTTTTAAAATAAGGATCCGTAGTGACTGCTCCCCGCCGTAAACGGCGAGGCTTCCCACTTCTCAGACCGCAACCCTCTGTACGACGGATTTACGCGGGTCTCCATGGGCTGAAACGACGCGTCCCGCCGCGTGTAATTCCAATATGCCCTTGTGTCGGATATTGATTGCCGCATTGATATCTCGGTCATGTTCAACTCCACATTTAGGGCATTGCCAGATACGCTTATGTAGTGGCATTTCTGACATTTT
>NZ_MIIZ01000744.1:0-3863 GCF_001743005.1 Shigella sp. FC1967
ACTTCAGCCCCTTCTGGTGAAGGTATTCCAGCGCTTCGTAACTACCTTGTTGAGTTGCATCAGCAAGAGCAACAGCATCCTCAATGGCATAAGCGTTTTCGTTTAGCAATAGACCGTGTTTTTTAGCATTAAAGGGGCTGGTTTAGTTGTCACAGGAACCGCACTTGCAGGACAAATCTCTGTTGGTGATACCTTTTGGCTAACTGGCGCAGATAAACCCGTAAGAATAAGAGCCTTACATGCACAAAATCAGCCCGTAGAGAGTGCAGGTGCAGGCCATCGCATTGCAATTAACATCACAGGTGATGTCAGTAAAGAAAATGTCTCTCGTGGTGACTGGCTTCTTTCTCAAGCGCCTAACTATCAATCTCATAAAATATTAGTCAGTTTAATTGCGGATGAACCTTTAAAGCATTGGCAGCCTGTACATATTCACCACGGTACACGTCATATTACGGGTCGTGTTGCTCTTTTAAATGATGTGAATGAAACACCGCAGTTAGCCGAGCTTATTCTTGATGAACCTCTTTGGCTGGTGGATAACGACAGACTTATCTTGCGTGATATTAGTGCTCAACGCACGTTAGCCGCAGCAAAAGTCTTATATTTGCACTCACCACGTAGAGGCAAACGACAAGCCGAATTTTTAACTTGGTTACACCAACTTGATAATGCAGACAGTGTCAGCGCCCATTTAGCGTTATGTTTACCAAAAGGTGAACTCTCTCTAAGTCAGTTTTCTTGGGCACAACAATTAACTGAAACTGCACTGGCTCAGTTATTAGAAACCTTTGACCTAGTTAACGTCGCTGGCGTTATTCTTTCTAAAGATAATGCTGATAAAGCAAAACAAAAATTACTCGATACACTTGAGGAATATCACCAACAACATAATGATCAAATGGGGGTAGGTCGCTCTCGCTTAAAACGGATGGCACTCCCTACTTATCATGATGAATTGGTCTATCACTTAATTGATCAATTACGTAAAGAAGGGGCTATTAGCCAAAGTCGTGGTTGGCTTCATCTTCCAACCCATGGTCTTGCTTTTTCTCCAGAACAAGATGCGCTATGGCAAAAAGCTAAAGTCTATTTTGAGCAAGCAGAACCTTGGTGGGTACGTGATCTCGCCAATGAAATGAAAAATGATGAGAAAGTGATCCGCTCATTATTACGTAAAGCGGCACAATTAGGTTTAATTATTCCGATTATTGCCGACCGCTACTATACACACCAATCAATAGAAAAATTTGCGTCTATCATTTTGAAATATAATGAAAATAATGGCAGTGTTACCGCCGCAGATTTCCGTGATGAGTTATCTGTTGGGCGTAAATTAGCAGTACAAATTTTAGAGTATTTTGACCGTACTGGTTTTACTCGTCGCAAAAAAGATCTTCATATTTTACGAGATAAGGGATTATTCTAAATACAGATGTTAACTTAGGCTAAATAAAGTTATTTAGCCTATTTAAGGTTATCGCCTACAATATTTGTAAAATATCCCCTTTATACTTTATCGCTATACTCGGAAGAGATATGAAAAAAATGTTAGGAAGTGCTTATCTTGCACTTATTCTTATTGCCTCACTCTTTATTGTTTTTGAGAAAATAACGTTTATTTATACTGCATTTATTTCAGTCGGTGCTTATTTTATTCTTTTTTCTCTTTGCTTTTATTTTATCAGCTCGTGTCTTATTTTCGGCTATAACCACTGGCACACTCTTCCTGATAACGAAGTTTATTAATCAACTCAAAGTCCATTATTACAAAGAAACATTAATGTTCTCTGACTTTGATTTAGCTTTTGATAGCTCGAATTTAGGGACATTAGGCCATTATTGGGAAGCCGGTGTTGCATTGATTGCGATGCTAATATGGCTTCTTATCAATATGTCTATTGCTTGGCGTTTCTCCAAAAAATCGTGCCCAACCTTGCGGATAAGTAGCTTACTGTTAATGGTTATTGGATTTACCATCCTCCATTTCACCGTAGAAAAATGGCAAGCTGAATGGGAAGGAACACTTCCAGGAGGACGAGGTACTGTCACTAATTTAATCATGTCTGGCTACCAAACGGCTTATCACCCTCCTTATTTCAATGAAAATGCAGATTATTTCCTTGAACAAGCGAACAAAACCGAACTGCCCGAAACACAGACAGACATAAAACCTGACATCATCGTTTTATTACAAGAATCGACAGTTGATCCTCATATTTATCAATTTGATAAAAATGTTGCACTGCCTGATTTATTTATGTTCCAAAAAGATGAAGGTGTCAGTGCACAAAGCCCTTTGCGTGTACAAACCTTTGGTGGTGGTACTTGGCTTTCTGAGTTTTCTGTATTAACAGGGTTAAATACGGATGATTTTGGTGCACGTAAAAACTCCGTATTCTATTTTGTTGTCGATAATCTTAATGAGAGTTTATTCCGCCAACTAAAAGCAGAAGGTTATTACACTGTTTTACTTACTCCATTTAATCGTAGTGCTTACCATGCAGGTTACGCTTATGAAAAAATGGGAATTGATGAAATTATTCAGCCTCAAGAGCTTGGCTACCCGGGAACACTCGAGGAAAATCTCTGGAAAATATCAACAGTAGATATGCTGGGTTATGTTGAAGAGGTACTAAAAAAGCGTACTGACAAGCCATTATTTATATTCTCATTAACGATGTATGAGCATGGCCCTTACGATG
The DNA here is from genome assembly GCF_001743005.1 of Shigella sp. FC1967. Taxonomy (NCBI): domain Bacteria; kingdom Pseudomonadati; phylum Pseudomonadota; class Gammaproteobacteria; order Enterobacterales; family Enterobacteriaceae; genus Shigella; species Shigella sp. FC1967. Next base: position 2,706 of record NZ_MIIZ01000744.1, read on the forward strand.
AATCACACAGAGATATGTACCAAATTACAGGTCATACAGAAAGCAGTAATGCGCCAGGTAAATTTAGTCACTATATGGAAAAAATCGTCACCAGTGATCCCGCAATTAAAGATTTCTCTCATTTTATTGCACAAAGAGAAAAGCCGACAATGTTCCTCTATTTTGGTGATCATCAACCCAATATTGAGCTAAAAAACTATCAATCACCGTTTAATAACCCTGCGTATATTACTCAGTTCACTTTAAGAGATAACCTATCGCAAGGTGCGCCAATAACAACAGGTGAATTAACTGATATTAGTTTCTTAGGGGGATTGATCTTAGAGCGCGCTCGTTTGCCGTTGTCTCCTTTTTACAAAGCAAACATTCAAATGCGCCACTTATGTAACGGGAAATTAAATGACTGTGAAGACGAGAAATTAGTTAACAGTTATAAAATTATATCTATGACAAACTGAAAGTCGCAGGTAATACAGATAATTAAATTTTATTACTTGAATAAACGATGATCGGGATGATAAATACCCAATGATAGGTCAGGTCACCGTCATATAAAAAAGAGACTAAATATTTAGTCTCTTTTTTATTTCAAGAAATAAACGTACCATTATTTACGTGTTGCAACAATCACACTTGATGCTTTTATTAGTGCTAAAACATTACTGCCTTTTGCTAATTTCATTTCTTGTAAGCTTTCATTTGTAATAACAGCAGTAAGTTCTAAACCTTTAGCAGTTTCTAAATGAACCGTAGAGTTCACTGCACCTTGTGCGATTTGAGTCACTTTTCCTGCAAATTGGTTACGTGCAGAGAAATTTAAATCGCAATCAGGCAGTGCTAATACAACCCATGGTGCTTTAATAATGGCAATTGCTTCACCCTCTTTTTTGATCTTTAAACTATCACAACTCTCTTTAGTAATAATTGTGACAAGTTTTTCACCATGTGCTAAAGATAAAATGACTTCACTATTAACGGCACCTTCAATAATATCAACAACTTTACCCACTAATTGATTACGTGCTGAAATTTTCATTTATCCACCTTCTATTTCGTTTTTCAACGTTGATTATGTTCAACGATAAAATTGACTTTATCATAGAGAGCTATAAGCTACGCGGGGGGGGATTTGAAGATCATGTTTTTTATTTTTATATA
>NZ_MIIZ01000745.1:0-3863 GCF_001743005.1 Shigella sp. FC1967
TCAAAAAAAAAAACGCCCTTATAAAAAAGTGCGTTTTTATTTTGAGGTAAAAGAGATGAAATTTAAACAGAGATTGTTACTTGTTCATTTTTAACAGAATGGAAACGACGTTTGAAATAAATAAGTCCATCACCATCTTCACGTACTGAAATATTCTTAATTTCGGTCATATAAACAAAATGTGTACCGACTTGGCGCACGTCATAAATATCGCCTTCTAAGCAGGCGAGTGCATTTGTTAATATCGGCTGTTGTAGTTGTCCGTTTTGCCATCCTGGTTGGGTAAAACGATCGGCCATCGCAAGCCCAGTCATTCCGGCGAAATGGCAGGCCATTTCTTCCTGCTCATGATTCAATATATTGATACTTAATTTTCCATTTTCTTGAAAAATGGTATTCATTTGGCTTTTACCGTTGATGCAAACCATCACGGTAGGCGGGTTATCAGTAACAGAACATACCGCTGTTGCTGTTAAGCCACAACATCCCGCATCGCCATTTGTTGCCACGATATTGACCGCAGCGCCTAAGCTGGCCATTGCATCCCGAAAAAGTGGGTTAGCCTGTTTTTCCTCAGACATTTTTTACTCCTACTGCCAGACTCCTCGTCTGTGGGCGTCTTCACTTAAACTAATTATTAGCTAGATAACTAAATAAATTATCTAACTACTTCGCTAACAAAAGTGTAATGTTATTGTCGATTTCTTTGTTGCGTTGTTTTAAAGCCGTAACGCTACCGCGCATGGACAAAGATAGCAATCTTTCTTTGTTACAACCTGTTAACTTTATCTCAAAAAACAGTGAGACAACCTTATCGCTAAGCGACATTATTCCTAATTTAGAGGCAGGATAATAGGCAAATCAGGCTACTTTTTTTGATTGGTAAAGAGATAACACAAATTGCCAACTCATAAAAATTGCGTATAGCTCAAGATGTTGGGAGAGATGAAGTTAACCGTAAAAAGGAACATGGGGTGATAAATTGCACTCAGGGAGGCAAATTGCAAAAATTGAGTCAACTTTATTTATTTGTTAATATGAATAATTGTAACAATTAGTCTATTCTTAGAATATAGTCATTTTATAAACTATAAGCACTGGTACTTTTTCACTGTCTATATTGAGTGATATTTTGTCATTTCACCTATAACACCATATAAAGAGCTTCTTGATTATGCATGAATCATTAACTATCGCGCTATTACAAGCACGGGAATCTGCGATGGGTTTTTTTCGACCTGTTCTCAAAGAGCATAATCTGACAGAACAGCAATGGCGGATCATTCGCGTACTAGCGGATAAACGCTCTATCGATTTCCATGAGTTAGCGCAAAAATCGTGTATTCTTCGACCAAGTCTAACGGGTATTCTCATTAGAATGGAAAGAGACGAGCTAATTTGTCGTTTAAAACCGGTAAGTGACCAACGTAAACTCTTTGTATCACTTTCTGCCAATGGACAAAGTTTATACGATAAAATTCAGCCTAAAATCGAAGAAGGTTATCAATTACTTTGAGCAAAAGTTTTTCGACTGAAAAACTACAGCGGTTATCCCGATTATTAAAAGAGTTGATTGCGCTTAACTTAGATGATGTAGAACAATCAGAGAAATAAGTTATTTGATAAAAAAAGGAGATGCTATGGCATCTCCTTTTTGTTGCTATCATGCAGATAAAATTATTGTTTACCTAATACATGTAAGAAGTGAATGTGTTTTTCGTACTGATCAAGAATATCGTGAATGATTTGTTCTTTCGTCCAACCCATTACATCGTAATCTTGTCCACCTTCTTTTAAATGAATTTCAGCACGATAATATTTGTGCTCTTCATCTTTTTCTTCATCACTGAGTCCTGCTAAAGCAAAGGCGGGTTGAGTATAAAAGCGTAGGCGAACTTCATAGAAGAAATTCATGTCATCGCCTAAGTCAACTTCAATAGCAATTCGATCATCTTCTTCATTATGGATAAAACATTGTGTCGCTTGCTTACTTAACTCAGCAGACACCATTTCCATTGAAGGCTGGATCACTTCATCCATAAAACGTTTTACATGAGAGCGTTTAGGGAAATAGGCAATATTTCTTAAACGACGTTGCCAAGGGATCGGATTGCGGCTTGCTGGTGGTGCTATTGTCGTTAGTTGTTGACTATCACGTTTATAGACATCGACTCGTAATGCTTTTATTAGCCCATAAATAGAAGCAAGTAATACCATTGAGAAGGGAAGTGCGCTTGCAATGGTGACGGTTTGTAGTGCAGTTAACCCCCCCGCTAACAATAAAGTAATCGCGGAAACCCCCATTAAAGCTGCCCAGAAAATACGTTGCCATACGGGGGTTTCGCTATCACCACCAGAAGCTAAAGTATCAACAACCATCGCGCCAGAGTCTGCTGAAGTCACAAAGAAGACAACGACCATCAGCATCGCAAAGAAGGATAAAACAGACGAGAAAGGAAAGTAATTTAAGAATTCAAATAACGCTAATGACACATCTTGCTGTACGATATTGGCGAGTGCTTCTGCACCTTTATCTTTGATTAAATGGATTGCCGTGTTACCAAAAACGGTCATCCAAAGTAAGGTAAAGCCTGCTGGAACAAACAGAACACCCACAACAAACTCACGAATAGTACGGCCTCGAGAAATACGGGCAATAAACATTCCGACAAAGGGAGACCATGAAAGCCACCATCCCCAATAAAGCAGTGTCCATCCCCCTAACCAATCACTCGATTTTGGCTCGTACGCGTAAAGATTAAAGGTTTTACTGACTATTTCGGATAGATATCCTCCCGTATTTTCAACAAATGATTTTAATATCAATACGGTTGGACCGAGCGTAATGACTAATAAAAGAAGAATAACCGCTAATCCTAAGTTAAGTTCAGATAAAAAGCGGATCCCTTTTTCTAATCCAGAAACAACAGAGATAGTTGCAAGTCCTGTTATTACAACAATTAATATGACTTGAATAGTTGGATTAATAGGTACATTAAAGAGGTGATTTAAACCCGCATTAACTTGGAGAACACCAAAGCCAAGGGAGGTTGCGACACCAAATACGGTACCCATAACGGCAAAAATATCAACAGCATGACCAATTGGACCATGTATGCGATCGCCAATAATTGGATAAAGCGCAGAGCGCAGTGTTAATGGTAAACCATGGCGATAAGAGAAGAAAGCTAAGATCAAGGCGACAATGGCGTAAATAGCCCATGCATGTAATCCCCAATGGAAAAAGGTTAATCTCATCGCTTCTTTTGCTGCTTCTATGGTTTGAGCTTCACCCGTCGGAGGCATCAGGTAATGCATAACTGGTTCAGCAACACCAAAGAACATTAAGCCAATTCCCATTCCTGCTGAAAAAAGCATGGCAAACCAAGCAAAATAACTAAAGTGAGGGCGAGCATGATCAGGTCCTAACTTGATTTGACCAAAACGGGAAAGACCTAAATAAGTCACACTCAGCAAAACCAATGCAACGGCTAGAATGTAGAACCAGCTCGCATTTGTGAAGAGGTTTTCCTGAAGATGACCTAGTTTATCATTAGCCAACTCTGGAAATAATGCAGAGAAACCAACGACAAGTAAAATTAACAACGCTGATGTATAAAAAACGGGAGGATTAATTTTCATCCTAACTTTTTGAGGGGTTATATCGTTTTGTTGACTCATAGTTAACCTATTTTTTGTTATTTTCCTAGAAAGAAACTTTTCGCTACCCATTATCTGATTGCTTATGTCATCAGAAAAAGAAAAAGTTCTTAAGAAAATTTGAATAAAACACTAAATTAGAAAAATGTTTTATAAAAGAACGGAAGTAAATTATTTTTTCCGTAATATGAAGAAAAATACTA
>NZ_MIIZ01000746.1:0-3860 GCF_001743005.1 Shigella sp. FC1967
AACGGAGAAATGGAAGCATTGACGTTGTTTATACATCATAATGTGGGCAATACGTCTAATATGAGGTGTTTTTCTATTATTATTTTCCATAATACTAGTACCTTCACTTATAGGTATTAAATGAGGGTTACAGTGAAACATATAGAAATTGACATTAATGTGACTATCATCTCAATTATCTATTTACAATAAAAAACCATGCATCAGTAAAAATAAATCACCAACAATACATTCCATTAACAAAATATAAAAAATAGACACTTATTTTTATATTAATAATGATATCGATTAAATTAAGAAGGTAATTGAAAAATAGCCAATATAATTTATTTTTATTGAGTTATTTATTTAAATAATATTTTTACATTAACATTCATGATACATTTTAATACTAGAATAATTTAATCAGCATCATTACAGCACTACAAATAATTAAAATCAAAGTGGCATACTGAAACATCCTGTCAGGCATTCTAGTCAACAGCCACTTAGATAGCGGAATAGAGATGAGCGAGCCTAAGAATAACAACAGTGCTAAATGAATGTCTGTATGTCCATCTTGCATATAGGCCAGTGCTGAAGATCCTGATAACAATGTTGTGGTAAATATAGAAGTACCAATGGCTTGCTTAATAGAAAGGTTCGCATAACGTAGCAATAACGGTAATACCACGACACCACCGCCCACCCCCGTCGCCCCTAAAACAACACCTGCTGCAATCGCAGGAAGTAATAGTGCTTTTATATTTAAAGGCGCTAACGCTGTATTTTCAATCACAACGGGAGGTAATGAGAAAAACATTCTCTGTACAAAGAGAAACAAAGAAAAAACAATAGCGCCGACAACAAGCGCATTAATGCCCCATTCGACTTGCTGCTGATACTGCGCTAACGAACCTAAATAGTTAACCAAAACACTGGCTAAAAAAAGTACTTGGTAGCATTATTCCTAATACAATCATCGCCCTTTTAAAAGGAATGTTTCCAAGGCGAAAATGCATATAAGAGGAAGTGACTTTCATCAACATCGATAATAAATTGGCAGTAGCCACTGCCATTAACGCATTCATACCAAAGAAATAGGTCAATACAGGTAAAACAATAACACCGCCGCCTACTCCTGTCGTACTTATAATTAAACCAATAGCCGCTCCCACCGCTAATGTGGTGATAAGTAACATTATTGATTTCCTTGCATAACAGCTTCTCGCCCTTTTAATAATGCTTTTTCTGCTGACTCACTCGCTAATGTCATGTATTTAAAAAACAGCACATCAAAAGCCACCATCTGTAAAACTTGTGGTGTAATCACCCCTAACTGAGAATGTTGTTCGTCATAGAAATAAGGCAATATATAATCTGATAATCGAGTGGCTTCATCTTGTCCGAAACGCGTTAATGCGACGGTTAAACAACCTTCATTTTTTGCGGACTTCAACATTCGATTAATATCCGTCGTATTCCCTCTAGCAGTAACAGCAATGGCAATATCATCAATAGATAAATTGGCGGAATAAGCTAATTGAGCATGAAGATCTGGACTAAATAATGTGTTTTTATTTACACGAATTAATTTATGAAAGATATCACTCGCCACAATAGATGATGCGCCAATACCAAACAATACAATGCGTTTTGCTGATACCATTTTTTCAGCTAATACATCAATGGTATTGGGATCTAACAACGCTAATGAATCCAAAATAGCACTAGTAAACAGATGCCCTGTTTTGGAAATAATTAATTCTGTCGAGTCTATTTTCGCGAGATTACCATAGAGAATATCGCCACTGCTTTTTTGTTGTTTTTCTTCTGAAAGGTAATCAATTTTAAATTCTGGATAGCCTCGATATCCCATTTGGCGAGAGAAACGAATAACAGAAGCACTACTGACACCCGCTTTAAGTGCCAGATCAGCCGCATTCATACTGGCAATGTTCTCACTATTCTCTAATAGATAATGAGCAATACGTTGTTCTGTGCCTTTACCCTGTATTAGCAAACTTTCAAGCTTTTTGGTCAGTGTCGACATTCTGTTATCCTTTTTATTTCTGACTTATTTCTCTGGATCCGTAAATCCCATTAGCATGCTGGCAATAAAACCGACAATCCATGCACCTAATACTGCGATCAGGAACTTAATAATTTGCCCATCACCGACTAACGGAATTAATGATAACCCAGCTGTACCAAATGGAATAATGATCCCTACTTGGAAATATGCCATTAATGCACCACCCGCTGCCCCACCAATACATCCCGCAACAAAAGGTTTTCCTAATGGAAGGGACACACCAAATAATAAAGGCTCACCAACACCGAAAATACCCACAGGCAATGCGCCCATTAATGTTTTCTTTAAACGTTGATTTTTAGTACGTAGATAAACCCAAAAACAAGAGCCTACTTGCCCCATCCCGCCCATGGCTAAAATAGGGAACAAATAATTTAAGCCAAATGTATTTAAGATTTCAGTATGAATAGGAATTAATCCTTGATGCAGTCCCGTTAAGAGTAAAAATAAGAAACTTCCCCCTAACGCCGCACCGGTTACAACTGCGCCACTACCTTGATTTAAAAGTGATAATGATACGCCTTGTGCTAATAACTGATTAAGATAATGACCGATCGGTTGGAATATCATAATCGCCACAAGAGAAGAGACTAAAATCGTCACAAATGGCGTTAAGATAAGATCGAGACTCTCTTTAACAATACTACGAAACCATAATTCTAATTTTGACGAAAACACAACCACCATTAATACGGCAAAGATCCCACCACTGTTTGGCTGTAATTTCTCACCAAATAAAGTGATATCAGCAAGTCCAGGCATGGCTAATAATCCCGCCATTACCGCACCAATCGATGTTGACGCGCCCAATTCTTTAGCGGTATTTATCCCAATCATAATAGAGAGATACGCAAATACCGTACTGCCTATTAATTTGAATAATTTAAATAGCTCAGGGAATTGTTCAACTAAACCCGGTGCGACTAAGCGGATAATATTAATTAACCCCATAATCAAACCGCAACCAATTAAAGCAGGAATTGTCGGCACAAAAATAGCGGCTAATGTATTTAGCATACGACGAATGGAGAAGCCTTTTTTCACGGGGGTTGACGTAGGCTCTTCTTCACGACTTGCTGAACTGTTTTGCATACGCTTATTCATGATGGAATACACTTTTGCCGCCGTTCCCATTCCTACAATAACTTGATGCTGTTCGCCATTAAATACAACACCTTTAACACCTTCGACTTGTTTTAAAGCATCTGCATTAAATAACGAACTGTCTTTTAAAATCAGTCGAATACGAGTCATACAATGTGTTAGGGTTGCCACATTTTGAAATCCACCAGCGTGTTTTTCTATTTCTATTGCTAACGTGTCGAGATGTTCTATTTTATTAGCCATATGTGTGCCTGCTAAAGTTTGAAGTGTTTACTCATATTGTTATTCGTTAAATAGGGCAAGTTGCTGTTGTAGCGAACAATAAGGATATTGCTGTGTAATTTGATTCACTTTCTCCACACTCAGATGGAGTTCATACATTAAAATGGCTTTTCTAGGATGGTAATTGACCATTTGTAATAGCGTTCTGGCTTTTTCATGTGAAACGCCACACACTTCGCTGACAATTCCTTCAGCACGACGTTGCAATTTCTCATTACTTGCAATGACATCGACCATCAGGTTTTTTATGCACTTTTTCCTAGTTTAGTCATGACACTCGTGCTTAACATACCCAAAATCATTTTTTGAGCCGTACCGCTTTTCATTCTTGTGGAGCCTGTTAACACCTCTGCCCCCACATCTGGCGCAATAGATAAGTCAGCAATTTCACTCATCATAC
>NZ_MIIZ01000747.1:0-3827 GCF_001743005.1 Shigella sp. FC1967
GAGAAAAAGGTAATCAAGTAATTGAAGGAATGAGAGAATGAAAGACGAGGATATCTTTGCCATTAATAAAAAGAATAATCTTAATAATAAAATAGTATTAAGATCTTTTCATTTTTTATATAAATTCATTTTATTTAATTACATGTAATTGGTTGGTTATAAATAAAAACAGGCCACAATAGTGTGACCTGTTTTGTGATAATCTTAATTTAAGATTATTTATCGATTACTTTGCAGCTGCTTGGGCTTGTTCAATCCAACCATCAAAGGTTTTTTGATGTGCTTTGATCCAAGCATTAGCATGACGTTCTATATCTGCCTGTGACTTTTGACCATTATGCATACGTAAGTTTTGCGCATTAATATCAGCAACAGACACTTTCATGACTTCAAAGAGTTTAGCCGCAGCGGGATTTTCTTCAGCCCATTTTTTATTTGCTGCAATATGCATGGTACTGGGCGGGAAGCCATAGTTTTTACCATTTGCTAATGTGGTATCGGTTTTATCATCACCCGGTAATGAAGAGAAAGGCACTTGTAACCAAACAACATCTTTACCCGGTTTTAATACATCACTGATCCAGTAAGGTGTCCATGTGTAATAAAAAATGGGTTTACCTTCTTTGTAACGTGTAATGGTATCAGCCATCATTGCCGCGTAATTACCTTGGTTATGTGTGACCGATTTTTCTAATCCATAGGCTTTTAAGTGATTGTTGATAGCTTCTTCACAACCCCATCCTGGATTACACCCTGTTAAATCGGCTTTGCCATCACCATTGGCATCAAATAATTTAGCAATTTTAGGATCTTTTAATTGCTCAATATTTGTAATGTTATATTTTTCGGCTGTTTTCTTGTCTATTAAATAACCTTGAGCGGCATTAACGACATAGTCCCCTTTACGATAAAAGGTATTATCACCTCCCGCAGCGGCATATTGTGAATTATGAAGAGGCACCCAACTGACCGCCATAAAGGTGGCATCACCATTGGCGATAGAAGAATAAGCGACATTATAGTCAACTTCTTTGATTGGCTGAACAGTGTAACCTAATTGTTCTAGTGCTTTATTAACGATCAAAGTTTGAAAGGTTTCTTCAGAAATCGTACTTTGCACAGGTTGAACCGAAACCCCTTTTCCAGGTAAATCAGCAGCGGATAACTGAGTGCTTATCAGTGTGGCGGACAATACGGTTGCCCAGATAACTGGATTACGCATAGTTTTTCCTTCTGTTGTGATGGTAAGAGATAAGTCGCGACAGCGAACTGTCGCCTTTATTTCTTATATTGATTGAACGTAATGTTTTTATTAATTTTGATTAAGAGTAAAAATAGGTATTACGATATTTTTTTGCCAAAGAGTCGATAAATTAAGCCAATCGGACCTGTCATATACCAGCATCGGTTACCTTTATGGCGACTGTTTTGACCTAACGATTGAGTTAATCGGTCAAGGATAATGGCGAGGATAACAATACCCGCACCACCTACGGCAGCAAGTCCCATGTCAAGGCGACCAATACCCCGTAATACCATCTGACCTAATCCACCAACGGCGATCATCGACGCGATAACAACCATTGAAAGCGCTAGCATCAAGGTTTGATTAACACCCGCCATGATAGTTGGCATAGCAAGTGGCAATTGTACTTTAAACAGCATTTGTCGCGGGTTTGCACCAAATGATTGTGCGGCTTCAATTAAATCTTCAGGAACTTGTTTGATCCCTAAAATAGTCAACCTCACAATGGGGGGTAAGGCAAAAATAATGGTGACCACAACACCGGGAACGTTACCAATACCAAATAACATGACAATCGGCACTAAGTAGACAAATGCAGGCGTTGTTTGCATCGCATCCAGTAAAGGTCGAACAATGTTGGATGCTCTATCGCTGTTAGCTAGCCATATTCCTAAGGGAAGCCCGATAATAAGACAAAACAGTAATGAAGTGAGTACCAATGCAAGAGTCACCATGGCTTCAGACCAAGCACCAATCGCACCAATTAATATTAATGAGATAAAAGAAGCGACACCCATCGCTTTACCTGAAAGTTGCCATGCAATTAGAGAAAATAGAATAATGGCAATAGGTGCTGGCATTGAGGTTAAGAAATTTTCAAAACCACTTAAGACCAAATCAACGGGCACACGAATACCTTGGAAAACAGGACGAAAGTGCAGCACAATCCAGTCAATTGCATCAGTAACCCAAGAATCTAAAGGGATCAGTGTGTTGTGAAACGGATCCATTAGATTGAAAGAGTCGGGAGCGACATCTGTTGGTGCAGCATCTAACCAATCGCTGCCAGCAGATGAGGTATCGATATTTTCAGTACCACTGCTAGTACCCCATGGATCAGCGTCTGTTGATGAACTGTCAGTGCTACTCCAAGGATCACTTTCTGTTGTGCTAGCATCTGTTGTTGCCCAAGGATCGTCATTTACGTTATTGGTTGTTTCTTGTGTTGTCTCACTTGTTGTGGTTTCTTGGATATTTGTATCCAAAACGGTATTTTGATCTGTTGTATTACTCATTTGGCGTCTCCTTATCCAGTGCTTGTAGTAACATTCCTTTAGAAATTAAGCCGATATAACGGTTTTTTTTCATCAATAACAGGAATGGCACAGGGAGATTGTGCAACAGTTGAAATCAGCTCGTTTAATGGGGTATCACCATTAATGGCACAAGGCTCAGATAAAATTGCTGATTCAATAGGTTGTTTATTTTTGAGCGCTTCTTCAAGAGAGGTAACGGAAACGATACCAATAAATTTTCTTCCTCGTTCAATGAGGTAGCCAAAATTTCTATCTTCATCTTCGAGTACTTTCAAGGCAGAACGAGGACCAAAACCGGGCGCAATATGCAGTAAGGTTTCAGGGCGACGTTTGGCAATATCTTTTGCACTAAATACGTGGCTAATATCAACACCACGGAAAAACGTACGCACATAATCATTTGCTGGATTGTTAAGTATTTCATCTGGTGTGCCTGTTTGAACAACCACACCACCTTGCATAATGGCTATTCGGTCACCAATACGCATAGCCTCATCGAGGTCATGAGAGATAAACACAATGGTGCGTTGTTTATCACCTTGTAAGCTTAATAGCTCATCTTGCATTTCTGTTCGAATTAATGGGTCAAGTGCTGAAAAGGCTTCATCCATTAACAAAATATCGGGATCATTGGCAAGCGCGCGCGCAAGGCCAATACGTTGACGCATCCCCCCAGAAAGTTCATCTGGCCAAGAGTTTGCGTAACTCCCCAAGTTGACTTGCTCTAAGGCATCCATCGCTTTTTTATAACGCTCGTCTTTACTTAATCCAGCGAGATCCATTCCAAATGCGGTGTTATCAAGTACGTTCATATGAGGCATCAATGCAAATGACTGAAACACCATACTGATTTTTTTACGGCGTACTTGTCGTAATTCTTTATCCGACATGGTGGCAATATTTTCACCATCAATAAGCACCTCTCCTTTTGTTGGAGAGATCAGACGATTGAGAAGGCGGACTAGCGTGGATTTACCTGAACCAGATAATCCCATGATGACAAATATTTCGCCTTCTTCAATTGCCAGATTTGCATTTTGAACGCCTACCGTAAGCCCTGTTTTATCAAAAATCTGATCTTTATTCATACCAGACTCTAATAATTCAAAAGCGCGTTTAGGGTGCTCGCCAAAAACCTTGTAGAGATTTTTTTACTTCAAGTTTAATTGCCATGAAATATAGAGTTTCCTATTTAAATATTGAAAGGAATAATTTAAATATTAATTAATAAGTGTTGTTGTTTTTCCTAGAATAAGATTTTAGTA
>NZ_MIIZ01000748.1:0-3824 GCF_001743005.1 Shigella sp. FC1967
AAAAAAATAAAATTGATAAAACACCTACAATAAGTATTCCACTTAATATCAAGTGAATAATCATATCACCTGCACTCATAAATACTCCTTCATATAGTCAGAGAATGCTTTGTTATTTTTATTTAAGAATAAGAATTGACGCAATATTGCATAAAAATTAAGCATATTGCATTAAGATTAATATTATTAATAAAATTAAGCTAAACCTATCATTAAAAGAGTATTCCATTAATGATGTTTAATCTGATCGTTCCAATTATATTTTGATAAATAAATTTCAATTTATATTAATAAAATTAAGTTAAGAGCATAAAAAAAGCCGCACAACATTTATTGCGCGGGCTTCTCATTTTTTTAAAAAATAGTGCTTATTTAACAGGCTTACTAAAAGCAGCTTTCAGTGCAGCAACCATTTGATCATTTTGTGATTGTGTTAATGGTTTACCTTTATCACTGATAAATTGTAAACTACTGCGGTTATTTAAATCGCCAACTTGTAACTTATAATCAGCTTCTTCAACCGTTGGTCTATCAACCCCTAACGAACTCCAGTTTGCACTGCTCATTCCTTTATAGGTTACTTCAATTGAACCTTTAGAACGTGTACGATCGCCCATCTTCATACCCACACTTTCTAATGCAATAGGTAATCTATCCCAAACGACATCAAATGGTGCACGAACGATAATCACTGGAAGACCTGCATTATCACTGCCACTTTGGACATCAATAATACCTTGTAAGCTACTGCTTGCCGTATTTTCGCTTAAATTACGCATACGGTTTAAACCATCAACCAATTCGTTAAGCATTAAAATATTGTAACGCTTCACTTCAGACGGATCCGTCACCTCAGTTTCGCCTTGACGTAAACCTTCGTTAGTCACCGTTAACGAAATCACATTGCCTGACTGAGCAATCACTAAACGCTGACGTGTTTGGAAAGGTACGTTTTCATCAGCACGTAACCATGTGATCCAATCAGTATGGATCTCTTTTTGCCCTGCATCACTTTGAGCAATCGCAACCCCTTTTTCTTTTAAGATAGTATTAATTTGCTCATACAAGGTTGTATTTTCAGGTGAATTTGGTAATAACAGACGGCTGTTATCTGCATTATTTTCACTACGTGAACCACTTAACAAATTCAGTGCTTGAGTTGGTGGACGAATATCAAGCGCTAAACCAACAGGTTCAGTTTTTTTAGGGGTTGGAATATCATATTCCCCATTTTGCAAAGGCAACACCATACCCGCCGGAATCGCTAAATTCTTTAGCCCTGCCGTCTCTAAATAAGACTCATCACCACTGACCTGACGTTTATAGCGCTGATCACTTGAACAGGCTGCCAGTAAAACCACCAGCGACAGACCCGCGACTTTCATAATCTTTGATTTATGCAATAGTGTTGCCATTAAAATTCCCTAAGTTTTACAGTATTCCCGCTGTTAACAGCGCTTTCTCAACAATTTGCTGACCTGATGATGTCAATGGAGTCATAGGTAAGCGCAATGTGGCGTCTTCAATCAATCCAATACGTTGACACGCCCATTTAGCAGGGATTGGATTAGGTTCAACAAATAACTGATGATGTAGATCCATCAGACGTCGATTCAGTTCACGTGCTTTCGTAAACTCACCCGCATTTGCTAATCGACATAATTCTACCATCTCTGACGCTGCAACGTTAGCAGTAACCGAAATAACACCATGGCCGCCAAGTTGCATAAAGTCTAATGATGATGCGTCATCACCACTTAATAAGATAAAACTATCATCATTAACCAACTCTTGGATTTGACTAACACGACTTAAGTTCCCTGTCGCCTCTTTAATTGCCACAATATTATCCAACTTGGCTAAACGTGCAACTGTTACAGGCAATAAATCACATCCAGTACGACCTGGTACATTATACAGGATTTGTGGTAATGCCGTGCTTTCAGAAATCGCTTTAAAGTGCTGATATAACCCTTCTTGTGAAGGTTTATTATAATATGGTGTTACACTTAAACAACCTGCAATACCTTTATTTTCAAACTGTTGTGTAAACCAGACAGCTTCAGATGTTGCATTAGCACCTGTACCCGCTATGACCGGAATACGCCCATCAGCCATATCTAGCGTCATCAGAACCACATCAACATGCTCGTCATGACTTAATGTTGCAGATTCTCCTGTTGTACCGACAGAAACAATGGCGGCACTGCCTGCATTAACATGATAGTCAACTAATTTACGTAAACTAACCCGGTCAACATTGCCTTTTGCGTCCATTGGTGTAACCAATGCCACCATACTGCCTGTAAAATTAAATTCGTTATTCACCATAATCATTGCTCCGAGATAGACGTATACTCAATGGTACTCATTCATTGCTCTATTGAAAACTACTTAACCCTAGGTTTCTAATGAAATTTGCTAATATTCTTTGATATGAATTAAAGAGATATAATAATTGAAGATAGTGAGCAAGGGATCTTGGCAGAAATCAAAATTTGTGTTTACCTGTTAAGAATAAACTGAAAGTCAAAAGGAACCTTATTTTGCCCATACCTGATAAACATTTTCTCGTCATTACTGCATTGGGGGCTGACCGTCCTGGTATTGTTGATACCATTACACAATTAGTCAGCCAGTGTGGATGTAATATCGAGGACAGCCGACTTGCGATGTTTGGTCAAGAGTTTACGTTTATCATGCTACTTTCAGGTGGCTGGAACGCTATCGCACAATTAGAAGCGTTGTTGCCCATTAAAAGTGCGGAACTGGATTTATTGACCGTAATGAAAAGAACCACCAATGGCGCACCGATTACCTATCCTTCAACCATCGCAGCGAAAGTTGATATTGAAGATGCGCCCGGTATTGTAGAACGCTTTACTAATCTATTTAGCCAACATAATTTTAATCTTGCTGAATTAATATCTAAAACACATCCATCAGAAGATGGCTCACCTGCCCGTTTAGAAATACAAATTACGGCGCATAATCCATTAGATGATCATGGTCTTGTTATTAATGAGAAATTTAATCAATTATGTACAGAGCTGAACGCTCAAGGCACAATAAGTATCGTAAATAGTCTGATGATGAAACAGTAAAAATGGAGAATGACCTAATGAACCCATTAAAAGCCGGTGAAAAGGCGCCTCAATTTAGTCTGCCCGACCAAGATGGAGAAACAATTAATTTATCTGATTTCGCAGGCCAACGTGTGCTCGTTTATTTTTACCCTAAAGCAATGACACCGGGTTGTACGACTCAAGCTTGTGGCTTACGTGATGAAATGGATGCTCTAAAAAAAGCCAAAGTTGAAGTATTAGGCATCAGTACAGATAAATCAGAGAAACTTTCTCGTTTCGCTGAAAAAGAGATGTTAAATTTTACATTACTTTCAGATGAAGATCATAA
Organism: Shigella sp. FC1967; assembly: GCF_001743005.1. NCBI lineage: Bacteria > Pseudomonadati > Pseudomonadota > Gammaproteobacteria > Enterobacterales > Enterobacteriaceae > Shigella > Shigella sp. FC1967. The sequence continues at coordinate 3,415 of NZ_MIIZ01000748.1, forward strand.
GATCGCAGAAGAATTTGGTATCTGGGGAGAAAAGCAATTTATGGGGAAAACTTACGATGGAATTCATCGTACCACATTCTTAATTGATAAAAATGGGGTTATCGAACACGTATTTGATAACTTTAAAACCAGTAATCACCATCAAATCGTTCTTGAATATCTCGCTCACGCAATACCATTAATAAAGATTTCGAAAATTGATAAAAAAACAGACAGTGTAAACTGTCTGTTTTTTAATGCATTCCCTGTTCAAAAAACTTAACTTTTTCTTTATATGTTGCTCATTTGCAATTTCATCAGGCAATGCATGCAATACTGCTTTTATCAGTGTTGCTAATGGGATAGCAAAAGAAAAACCCCCCCAAAAAACCCCACATTCCACCGAATATAATCACTGATAATATAATGAC
>NZ_MIIZ01000749.1:0-3800 GCF_001743005.1 Shigella sp. FC1967
AAAAAGTACATCCTAATGGTATCCGCCTTGGCATTGTCAAGCCTTGGAATTCCACATGGTATGCGGGTACCAATGAATTCGCTGACAACCTAGACAGCGATTTTAAAGTACGTCAGTACTTAACTAAAGAACTGGCTAAAGCATCTGTATCTCGTATCGTTATCGAACGTCCTGCGAAAAGCATCCGTGTGACTATTCACACTGCTCGCCCAGGTATCGTTATCGGTAAAAAAGGTGAAGATGTTGAAAAACTGCGCAAAAACGTAGCGGATATCGCTGGCGTTCCTGCGCAAATTAATATCGCCGAAGTACGTAAACCTGAACTGGACGCAAAATTAGTTGCTGACAGCATCACTTCACAGCTGGAACGTCGTGTTATGTTCCGTCGTGCTATGAAGCGTGCGGTACAGAACGCTATGCGTTTAGGCGCTAAAGGTATTAAAGTGGAAGTAAGTGGTCGTTTAGGCGGCGCTGAAATCGCTCGTACTGAATGGTATCGTGAAGGTCGTGTACCTCTGCACACTCTGCGTGCAGATATCGACTACAATACCTCAGAAGCACATACCACTTATGGTGTGCTCGGCGTTAAGGTATGGATCTTCAAAGGTGAGATCCTGGGTGGTATGGCTGCAGTTGAACAGGCGGAAAAACCGGCTGCTCAACCTAAAAAGCAGCAGCGTAAAGGCCGCAAGTAAGGAGAGTCGCTGATGTTACAACCAAAGCGTACAAAATTCCGTAAAGTGCACAAAGGCCGCAACCGTGGCTTAGCTGCCGGTGCGGATGTAAGCTTCGGGACTTACGGTCTTAAAGCTGTGGGCCGTGGTCGTCTGACTGCACGTCAGATCGAAGCGGCACGTCGTGCAATGACCCGTGCAGTTAAGCGTCAGGGTAAAATCTGGATCCGTGTGTTCCCAGACAAACCAATCACTGAAAAGCCGCTCGAAGTCCGTATGGGTAAAGGTAAAGGTAACGTTGAGTATTGGGTTGCCTTAATCCAGCCAGGTAAAGTCCTGTATGAAATGGATGGTGTGCCTGAAGAACTGGCCCGTGAAGCATTCAAGCTGGCGGCAGCAAAACTGCCTATCAAAACCACCTTTGTAACTAAGACGGTGATGTAATGAAAGCAAAAGAGCTGCGCGAAAAGAGCGTTGAAGAGCTGAACACAGAACTGCTGAACTTACTGCGTGAGCAGTTTAACCTGCGCATGCAGGCAGCAAGTGGTCAGTTACAACAGTCTCATCTGTTGAAACAAGTGCGTCGTAATATCGCACGCGTTAAGACTTTACTGACTGAGAAGGCGGGTGCGTAATGACCGATAAAATCCGTACTCTGCAAGGTCGTGTAGTTAGTGACAAAATGGAGAAATCTATTGTCGTTGCTATCGATCGTATGGTTAAACACCCATTATATGGTAAGTTTATCCGTCGTACGACCAAACTGCATGTACATGACGAGAACAACGAATGTGGAATTGGTGACGTAGTAGAAATTCGTCAAACACGTCCACTGTCTAAGACTAAGTCTTGGGCGTTAGTTCGCGTTGTAGAAAAAGCTGTTCTGTAATAAAATAGCCTTTTCGTACGAAATAAACGGCTCAAAACTGAACGAGCCGTTTATTTTTTCTGTCCATATCGAGAATGTGGTGTTATAATGCCGCTCCCTCGTATTATGGGATATTGAACGGCCTCTTCTAATGTGGAAGTGGCTCAGTAGTAGTTGACATTTAGCGGAGCACTAAAATGATCCAAGAACAGACTATGCTGAACGTGGCCGACAACTCCGGTGCACGTCGCGTAATGTGTATCAAGGTTCTAGGTGGCTCGCACCGTCGCTACGCAGATGTAGGTGACATCATCAAAATTACCATCAAGGAAGCAATTCCACGTGGTAAAGTTAAGAAAGGTGATGTACTGAAAGCGGTAGTGGTGCGCACCAAGAAGGGTGTTCGTCGCCCTGACGGTTCTGTCATTCGCTTCGATAGCAACGCTTGTGTATTGTTAAACAACAACAGCGAGCAAGTTATTGGTACGCGTATTTTTGGGCCGGTTACTCGTGAACTTCGTAACGAGAAGTTTATGAAAATAATCTCTCTGGCACCTGAAGTACTCTAAGGAGCAGGCAATGGCAGCGAAAATCCGTCGTGAAGACGAAGTTATCGTGCTAACTGGTAAAGATAAAGGTAAGCGCGGTAAAGTAAAACAGGTTCTTTCTTCTGGTAAAGTTATCGTTGAAGGTATCAATCTGGTTAAAAAACATCAGAAGCCAGTTCCGGCTCTGAACCAACCAGGTGGCATCGTTGAAAAAGAAGCTTCTATCCAAGTTTCTAACGTTGCAATCTTCAATGCGGCAACCGGCAAGGCTGACCGTGTAGGTTTTAGATTCGAAGACGGCAAAAAAGTCCGTTTCTTCAAGTCTAATAAAGAAACTATCAAGTAATTTGGAGTATACGATGGCGAAACTGCATGATTACTACAAAGACGAGGTAGTCCAAAAACTGATGTCTCAGTTTGGTTACCATTCTGTCATGCAAGTCCCTCGGGTCGAGAAGATCACCCTGAATATGGGTGTTGGTGAAGCGATTGTTGATAAAAAACTGCTGGACAATGCAGCAGCTGATTTAGCAGCAATCTCAGGTCAAAAACCTTTGATCACCAAAGCACGCAAATCTGTTGCAGGCTTCAAAATCCGCCAGGGCTATCCGATCGGCTGTAAAGTGACCCTGCGTGGCGAACGCATGTGGGAGTTCTTTGAACGCCTGATCTCTATTGCTGTACCACGTATCCGTGACTTCCGTGGTTTGTCCGCTAAATCATTTGATGGACGTGGTAACTACAGCATGGGCGTACGTGAGCAAATCATCTTCCCTGAAATCGATTACGATAAAGTGGATCGTGTTCGTGGTTTGGATATTACCATTACTACGACTGCGAAATCAGATGATGAAGGTCGCGCACTGTTAGCAGCGTTTAACTTCCCGTTCCGCAAGTAAGGCAGGGCATTCATGGCTAAGAAATCTATGAAAGCACGTGATGTAAAACGTGCGAATTTAGCTGAGAAATTCTTCGCAAAACGCGCAGAACTGAAAGCTATCGTTTCAGATGTGAACGTATCTGACGAAGATCGTTGGAATGCTGTTCTGAAACTGCAAACTATGCCACGTGATTCAAGTCCTTCACGTCAGCGTAACCGCTGCCGTCAAACTGGACGTCCGCACGGTTTCCTGCGGAAATTTGGCCTCAGCCGTATTAAAGTCCGTGAAGCCGCTATGCGCGGTGAAATCCCGGGCCTTAGAAAGGCTAGCTGGTAATTACCATAATTGAATCACGGGAGTAAAGACAGATGAGCATGCAAGATCCCATCGCGGATATGCTGACCCGTATCCGTAACGGTCAGGCCGCGAATAAAGTTGCGGTCACAATGCCTTCCTCCAAGCTGAAAGTGGCGATTGCCAACGTGCTTAAGGAAGAAGGTTATATTGAAGATTTTAAAATTGAAGGCGACACTAAGCCGGAATTGGAAATCACTTTAAAATATTTCCAAGGTAAGGCTGTAGTAGAAAGCATTCAGCGCGTAAGCCGTCCAAGTCTGCGCATCTATAAAAGAAAAGATGAGCTGCCACAAGTTATGGCAGGACTGGGCATCGCTGTTGTTTCTACCTCAAAAGGTGTTATGACTGATCGTGCAGCTCGCCAAGCAGGTCTTGGTGGCGAGATTATCTGCTACGTAGCTTAATTCGGGAGGAAAGAATGTCTCGTGTGGCAAAAGCACCCGTCGTCATTCCTGCCGGCGTAGAGGTTAAA
>NZ_MIIZ01000750.1:0-3771 GCF_001743005.1 Shigella sp. FC1967
TTTTTCTCGCCAATACGTTGCTTGCTTTTCATTACCTTGTTGTGCAGTAAAAAATGCCATTAAATACAGCGCATCCTGATTATTGCTTTCCATAATCAGTACTTTTTGCAGTGCTTCTACTGCACGTTCATCATGCGCTCTACCGTGCCAATAATTAGCTTGCTCAATAAGAGAACTGACAATATTTGGGTCGGTTGCTGTTATATTTGCCTCAACAGCGGTTGCTTGTACTTGGCTTGAAACCCCTAGAATGCAACCTGCATAGATGACTTTAACGATGAGATTAAGTGCGTGATTTTTCATCTTATCTCCCTCTTATTTATCTGAACGATGCTGTGATATCTGATGTAAACGACGACTTGAACGACGTTGTAACCAGTAATAAGTCACCAAGCCCGTCAGCGCACAAAAACCAACAGCTAAAAGACCCAGCAAATATACGTGCCGAGAGCTATACCAAAGGAATTGTTGTAAGAAAGGTAAGTCGCCTTGCGAAAAGTGTTCGCCTAAATGGAAACTTTTTACGGTGTCTTTACCACTAATAAGAGTAATATCGCCTTTAATTGCCGCATTTATTTGGGCTAAATTTAAATCATTGATAATCGTTTTTATCGAGTCATTACCTCTAGCTGTCACCAATACAACAACTCTATCGCTTGCCCAAGGTGAGATAAAACTCATCATGCCACGCCAATCTTTCACTGAAGATAAGTAACTTGCAGCATCACTACTTTGAGATAAATAATCACCCGCAATCCAACCTTTTGCTTTATCAATCAATGATTGTGGTTTGATTTCGATATTTTTATTTAAAAATGAGAATGTTTGTTGTGAAAAACGAGCAGGCAGAAATCCCTCACTACTTAATGAACCAATCGCTAAAATGTCGTGTTGTGAGAGGTTATTTTTCTCAAGTTCTTTAGCCCCTAAGAAAACCGAAGCATGAGAAACCGGTGTACCTGTGGCATAACCCGATCTCGCCATTAAGTTCACTAAGGTATAAAGCTCTTCTATTGTTGGATTTTCAGGTAATAGTAGTGTGGTTTGTGAAAAATCCGCACGGCGACTAAATGGGAATGATGCCCCTGAAAAATAAGCCAAGTTCGGCATTCTTGAGTAGTGCCACGTATTTTTAAATTGCAGCGTTGATTGCGGATCAATTCGACTAATCAAATCACTGCCATCCGTTAAAATACACGGTGAATCATCAGGTTCACGTAAATCAAAATAAAACTGTAATTGATTCTGACTATAAATTTGGCGGGGATTTAAATAGAGTGTACTGTTTTGCTCTTCACTCTCCATCCCTAGCCATTGTCTTAGCATACCTAAAGGTTCTGAACGTGCTGGATATAACGCACCTAAGAATTGGTTATTCAAAGAGACAATTAATGAAGAACGGCGACTATTTAGTTTATCCGAATGAGGAAAAACATATTTCAAGTCTAAAGGCAACGCATCACCATCCCACCAAAAGAGATCGGGTGAGACACGAAATGAAAACTGATTCGGTGCATGGTTAATACCTTGGCGAGAGAAGTCATCACTGCCATTGGCTATTTCATTTAATGTTACCGGTTTATTGGTATTTAACCAACGAGGCGCATCGTAATCCTTACTTATTGCAATTGTTTGAGATGGCACCACTAAGTGATCGTTTTGAGGTAATTTGTCGTTATTTAACGCCCATACAGCTTGGCGAAGAGATTTTTCATTATCACCGCTGATCAGCAATAATTTAAAAACAGGATCGACTGGATTATCAACAAGAGTTAATTGTCCGCTATTTCCTGAAGGCAGTTTAATACCCGCAATAGTTTGCCCTGAATAGCCGACCAAAATGCCATCACTTTCAGGTAACTGATTCATTAAAACGGGTAAATCAACTTGTTTAATATCATGACTAAAACTGCCAAACCATGATGCTGCAATAGCTGCGGTTGTTACTTCTGCATGGTCAGGTTTATCTGACAATATGATAGGTAACGAGGTCGCTGTCATTCTGTCAGGATCAAAGAACGGTAGGGGCAATCGTTCCAGACTATACCCGCCATTAATCCAGCGACCTCGATAATCTAATGATGAATCTGGTGAAATAACTAGACTTAACTCTTCAGCCAATGGCGGCATACACTGATTTTCATCCAATGCATCACGACTGGCTAAGCGAAAACTGAGGTTATTCACGTTCGTCAACATCATTTCAGGAATTTCTAAAACATATTCATGCTCTTGCCCACCTTCTTCTAAAGGTAGAAATCCCAGAGGTTGACCATTTAGCATTAAGTGAAGTGTCTGATCAGATTGAATTAATCCTTGGGAAGCTTTCACTTTCATCGTTAATGTGGCGTTATCAATAAATAAATCGTTCGCCATATTAAAAGTGACACCAGAAAGTAATTTTCTTCCTGATAACACGATAGGTGATGGACTGCCCATCTGTGCCAATGTTAATTGCTCTTCAATATTACGCGCGTCAGACAATACACCACCTTCACGTTGGATCGGGTTATTCGCATTTTGTTGCATTGGCGAATATGTATAAGAAGTCGGGTCAGGTAAAAACGCCCCTTCTAGCGCTAACATTCCGGTCTCTGCTTGAGAAAGATTAATACTAGCGATCGCTATCGCCGTCAGGCTTAGCATTAATGTCAATTTCTTTTTCATGCTTAGTCATCCCCGCTAATAGATTGCACAGAGAGTGAGGCTTTTGCTTTCGTTCTTGTTGCTGGCGCTTTCACTTTTTGGCGACGACCAAAGAACAGTTCAAAAATACAACGTGTAATACCTGCCAATTCTTTAAATGGCTTATCTTTATAATCAGCTTGATGGATCCATGCATCAGCACGACCAAAGACAATGCGTACCAATTTACGACGAAGGTTTAAATCAATAGGTAAGAATTCAAGACGAAGTTGATTGTTTTCTAAGCTCACCATATCAACCGGAACGGTCACGGCATCTCGTTGCACATTTAGAGTGATGGAAGTGACATTGCGTTGGCGAAGCTCAGACATCTTATTCACAGCAATGCGAACGCCACCCATTGAAATATCTTCCGTGGTCGTTGTTAACTCAGCACCATCATCAAAATGTAACGTGATCGGTAGTGATGCATTGATTCGAGTATGCTTACGAATTTGTCGCGTCTCTTTACCCACCGCAATAGAAGCAAGAATGATAAATAAGCTGTAAGTGGCCCAAGCAAGGTTTAAAACAATAACCAGTGGATCAATACCTTGGAAATCATTTAATAGGTAACGGACAACAACCCATGAAATCCCTGTGATCAAAAGAAGTGCAGTGATAATTAATGGACGCACAGTGAGGTAATCCATATAGCTTTTATCAAGCAAGTCACCTTTATCTGTTACGTTAAATTTGCCTAATTTTGGTGAAACTAAACTCAGTAAGGTCGGTAGTACTAAACTAAATGCCATGACAGTTTCATAAATTTCCCCCCAAAAAGAGTAACGGTATTTACCAATATTTTTTGAATTTACGTAAACCGACATAATTAAGTGTGGCAATGCATAGGCAAATATCATGCTTGCGGATGAAGCGATAATATTCAGGTTAAATAACATAAACAGTAACGGTGCAGTCAAGAAAATGATGCGAGGTAAACCGTACTGAAAGTGGAGCATGGCATTGAGATAACATAAACGCTGAGGAAATGTTAAACCTCGACCCAACATTGGGTTATCAACGCGGAATATCTGAGTCATTCCTCTAGCCCAACGAATACGTTGGTTAACATGTAATGCTAAA
>NZ_MIIZ01000751.1:0-3745 GCF_001743005.1 Shigella sp. FC1967
ATGTATTTTTATTTAACATATCAGCATCAGTTAGAAAATGATACCTAATTAATAACTTATTTCCTGTGTTGCTAATAAAAAAAACGCCATTAAATTTGATTTAATGGCGTTCAGACAGCTGACAAAGCCCTCACTTCCCTTTATGGCTAGCGGTTTTTTGTTTCTTAATTAAAGTGCTCATGATGATAAAGGGCGACATTCGTTGTCTGCTATGTCAACCATATCACTTAAGAGATCATCTGTTTTTGCAAAAATAAACTGCTTTAAAAACTGATCAATGCGAATATTTAATTTAAATGGAGGTAAAGTGACACCATCTTGTTTTTCAAGGTAGATTTTAGCTTTTGCTTTATCTACGGTCGCTTTTAATGCATCGAAGCGACCAAAATTGTTAAGGTTTTTCTCAGTAACACTATCAGCCATTAATGCCATCAGTAATTCTTTATTTAAACCAAGTGCATTAACAACGGCACTTATTTGTGCATTCTCGGCGTTATCTTTATAGGTATTGATATAGTCCCTAAAAGTATGACCTTCAATTAATTGCGCATCGCCACGTTGTAAGTCATGTAAGAAAAGTTTCGCGTATTTCTGTTCGTTTTGTGTCAGTGAGGCAAACGACTTATGCAGCTCGTTTAATGTGTTTTCAATACTTGCAACGTCTTGAGGATCATTAAGTTCTTTTAAATATTTATCAAAGCGACTATTCATATAGTCAGCGTCGATTTTCCCAGTATCTATTTCAGTTAAGTAACCGCTGATATCAAAAGGAACATCTCCACCATCAGAACCACTTCCATCCTCTTTACTGACTAACTCTTTATAACGAAGGACGAGGCTTAAATAGGTTTGTTCATCTATGGATAGTGTGACTTCATGTTCTTCATCGTTTTCAGTAGATGGTTAACATGAATTTCTATACTATGGCACTGAACTTCACGGATGTTAAGTTAGAGATGGAGTGTATTATAACTGTCTATAATTAGGCGCTTACTTCAAATTCAAATAATTATAATTATCTTATCCTTTCAGCTCCGGCTCTCTTCCTAGTTTTGTTTTTGATCCCTAGTTGATTTTTTTATTTTCCTATATAAAGTCGCAATACTGATACCTAAGATTTTTGCCGCTTTTTTCTTTTCCTTCCAATGTGGTTCCTGTTTTTTTCTAATATATTCATAATGGTTTGATACTCTGAGGTCAGGTTCTGCGTTTTGAGACATTCGTGTGTGTTTAACGATTGCGTTTTTAGCTTTTGTATAAACCTCACTGCGTTTTTTCTTTTTTCTGATGTATCAGTATGTGTTGTTTTCTACTAGGTAAGGAGGAAGATGACTAAGATTAAAATCAGCGGTATCACCTTGCATAACATACATATATTCAATCACATTACGTAGCTCTCTGATATTACCCGGCCACTCATAAGAATATAAATAGTTAATAATAGAGTTAGGGATCTTCGTCGTAGGACGTTTATAGGTTAAAGCTAAATCATCAGCAAAAAAACTGAGCGAGCTCTGCGATATCTTCTCGATGATCACGTAGGGCGGGCGTGTGAATAGGGACAACGTTAAGACGATAAAACAGATCTTCACGGAATTGCCCTTTATTGACCATGTCGCGCAGATCTTTATTTGTGGCTGCAATAATACGTACATCGATATTAATCATATTGTTAGAGCCAACACGCGTAATGCTTTTTTCTTGAAGTACACGCAAAAGTTTGGCTTGTAAATGTAACGGCATATCGCCGATTTCATCAAGAAATAGGCTTCCACCGTGGGCTAATTCAAATTTACCAATGCGTCCTTTAGGATCTGCACCACTAAACGCGCCTCGCACATAACCAAAAAGCTCACTTTCTAACAGCTGTTCTGGAATAGCAGCACAGTTAATAGTAATAAATGGCTGCTTTGTCCGTAAACTCTGTTGGTGAATGGTATAGGCGACGACTTCTTTACCTGATCCACTTTCTCCAGTGATAAGTACGCTGGCGTGGCTAACCGCAACTTTGCTTAACATGCTTTTTAATTGGAGCATATTGTGTGAGTTGCCAATTAAAGGGGAGTGCGGATTTTCATCAACAGATAAGGTATTTACCTGTGTCATATAATCACGAGCATCATGGAAAATGACCATGGTGAGTTGGTCATTATCGACAGAAGAGAAGGTGATTTTTTTACAGAGCACATGATAACGCTGTTTATTTAAAATCAGCCAAGCCTCTTCATCGCCATAAAGAATATCGCCAGTCATATCGATATCAAGAGATTGCCCAATTAATTCACAATCAAAGAAACGTAGAGCAGATAGGTTGGCATGCCAAATTTTACTTTGGCTATCGATGGCAATTACCCCTCTATCCATGACATCAATCAAGTTTCGAAAAGTACCAAATCGCTCTTGCTCTCTCAGCCTTTCAAGGCATTCAAAAACACGACTTGAAATCATCTCCGAAAACTGTTCGATAAAGGTGATAAAGGCTTGTTTTTGTTTCATCAAAAACATTTTCTGTTCTCGGTTAGAACAGATAATACCAATGACACCAATAACTTGGTTATTGAGAAAAATTGGCGCATTGAGATCAAGCTCTTCGGTACAAGTTAAGCGATTTTGACATAGCTGACAGAGATCGTTTTCTTTTGGATCTTCAATGAGAATTGTTTTTTGGACTTGCAGTACATGGCGATAAATATACCCATTGCTAGAGACATCTTGATTGAGCATATAGCGATAACGTCCCGTACCTGCAATACGAATTAAATTGTTATCAATAATTTCAACATCGGTACCGGTGATACCCGCAATGGCATCGGTGTACTTGCTGATTTCATCTTGCAGGGTACTGAGTAATGAGTGCATCACATTCTCACCTTAAAATTATCATAATTGATAATAAATTATCATTATTCATTTAATGGGTTTAATTAAATTATTATTTATTAGTTAGTTATACGTTTTTTGTGTAAAGCTCACACAGTTTCTTATTATTGATAATTTATCATCTAAATAAAAACCGCCTAGATCACAGCTTTTCTGCATGATTAATCCCATATTTTAATCATTTAAATAATAAAAAATGTTTTAAATCAGTTAATTATATCTTTATTAAATGCTTTTTGAGTGAGTTGGCATACATATTGCGATACAGGGGATAACCCTATGTATTCCGATTAATCGCGATATTGGGTTATCGCGAATTTTAAAGTGTGATTAAGAGGTAATTCCATGCAGGAGCAATTGCAGTACCTGATTAACCAAAGTTCATTTACGCGAAAACCAACCGCTGAGCTTGCCCCTTTTCGTTATGAAGAGTTAGCTAAAGCGTTAGATTTTCACCGAACTATTCCAGGATACGCACCTACACCGTTATTTCATTTACCCCATCTAGCCAAAACATTAGGAGTGGGTGAGTTATATCTCAAAGATGAATCTTTTCGTTTTGGTTTGAAAGCATTTAAAGCGTTAGGTGGTGCTTATGCGATGGCACGCCATATTGCTGATTTCCTCGAAATGGACATCAGTGAATTACCTTATGAGGTCATGATCAGTGATGAGATCAGAAAAAAGTTAAATGGTGTCACTTTTGCGACAACCACTGACGGGAATCATGGACGTGGTGTTGCTTGGATGGCAAGACAGTTGAAGCAAAAGCCGTGGTCTATATGCCAAAAGGATCGTCACAAGAACGTTTAGATGCCATCTTGCGTGAAGGTGCAGTCGCTGAAATCGTTGATATGAACTATGA
>NZ_MIIZ01000752.1:0-3737 GCF_001743005.1 Shigella sp. FC1967
GAATTGATTTATGAAGCACTAATATTAGTTTATAATTCATAATGTTATGAGTTTATTTTTACTAAAATTAAGGATGTTAAACAAAGGGGAAAACAATAAAAGATAGGCGCAATTGACTTGTTGTGTATTTGCTTTAATCGCTACATTTAGTTAACCTGGCTCTATCAATTTCTTCAACTCATTAGGTAAAACCTATTGAACTGATAGCAGGAATGTATTAGCTATTCTCAAGTGGAATAGGTACATTAGTTCCCATACCAAACAGGAGGAAATACAATGTCTTTAATTAATACCCCAATCAAACCATTCAAAAACATGGCATTTAAAGACGGTCAATTCGTAGAAGTGACTGAAAAGGACGTCGAAGGCAAATGGAGCGTTTTCTTCTTTTACCCTGCAGACTTCACTTTTGTGTGCCCAACTGAATTAGGCGACTTAGCTGACCATTATGCTGAGTTCCAAAAAATGGGCGTAGAAATTTATTCAGTTTCTACTGACACACATTTTACCCATAAAGCATGGCACAGCAGCTCAGAAACTATCGGTAAAATCAAATATGGCATGATCGGCGACCCAACTGGCGCATTAACTCGTAACTTTGAAAATATGCGTGAGAACGAAGGTCTTGCAGATCGTGGTACTTTTGTTGTTGACCCACAAGGTATCATCCAAGCAATCGAAATCACTGCTGAAGGCATTGGCCGTGATGCATCAGATCTGCTGCGTAAAGTTAAAGCTGCTCAATATGTTGCTAGCCATCCAGGTGAAGTTTGCCCAGCAAAATGGAAAGAAGGTGATGCAACTTTAGCTCCATCACTGGATTTAGTTGGCAAAATCTAAATAAGAATTAAGCCACTAAAAAAGTTATTTATCGGGTGTTTCGGCACCCGATTTTATTGAGGGTGCAAAAATGTTAGATAATAATTTAAAAGCTCAATTGAAAGCTTATTTAGAACGATTAACCCAGCCAGTTGAGTTAGTAGCAACATTAGACGACAGCAAACATTCTGCTGATATCCAAGAATTATTAAAAGAAATCGAACCATTATCCGATAAAGTCACTTATCGTGAAGATAATAACGCTAATGTACGCAAACCATCTTTTCTTATTACCAACCCAGGGAAAGAAACGGGTGTTCGTTTTGCAGGTTCGCCATTAGGTCATGAATTTACGTCATTAGTTTTAGCGTTACTGCAAACGGGTGGTCATCCATCAAAAGAAGCACAAGAATTACTTGAACAAATTCGTCAGTTAGACGGTGAGTTTCATTTCGAAACCTATTATTCGCTCTCTTGTCATAACTGCCCTGATGTTGTTCAGGCATTAAACTTAATGGCGATTTTAAATCCGAAGATCACTCACACAGCGATCGACGGAGGCATGTTCCAAAATGAAATTCAGGAACGTAATATCATGGGCGTTCCTGCTGTATTCTTAAATGGTAACGAATTTGGTCAGGGTCGTATGACCTTAGCGGAAATCGTTAACAAAGTAGACAGTAATGCAGAAAAACGTACGGCAGAATTGTTAAACCAAAAAGATGCTTTTGATGTATTAATTGTAGGTAGTGGTCCTGCTGGTGCATCAGCGGCGGTTTATTCAGCACGTAAAGGTTTAAATACAGGTCTTATTGGTGAACGTTTTGGTGGGCAAGTTCTGGATACTGTTGATATTGAAAACTACATTTCTGTACCAAAAACAGAAGGTGCAAAGCTTGCGGGCGCACTAAAAGCACACGTTGATGATTACCAAGTGGATGTGATTGATAGTCAAACTGTTAGTCGCTTAATTCCTGGGGCATCAGAAGGGGAGTTACATCAAATTGAAACAGCATCAGGCGCTATTTTAAAAACCCGTAGCTTAATTATTGCAACAGGTGCTCGCTGGAGAAATATGAATGTTCCTGGCGAAAATGAATATCGCACACGTGGTGTAACTTATTGCCCACACTGTGATGGCCCACTGTTTAAAGGCAAAAAAGTTGCTGTTATTGGTGGTGGTAACTCAGGGGTTGAAGCTGCAATTGATTTGGCGGGTTTGGTTGAGCACGTAACAGTATTAGAATTTGCTCCAGAAATGAGAGCAGATGCGGTATTACAGAAAAAAATTACGTAGCTTAAGCAATGTAGACGTTATCTTAAATGCACAAACTACAGAAGTTTATGGGGATGGCACTAAGTTAACGGGTCTAAAATATAAAGATCGTACTAATGATTCTATGCATGATATTGCATTAGCAGGCATTTTCGTTCAAATCGGCTTATTACCTAATACACAATGGTTAGAAGGTACTGTTGAGCGCAATAAAATGGGCGAAATTATTGTTGATGCCCGTGGCGAAACGAATATTAAAGGTGTGTTTGCTGCGGGTGACTGTACAACAGTACCTTATAAGCAAATCATCATTGCCGCCGGTGAAGGAGCAAAAGCCTCGCTAAGCGCATTTGATTACTTAATTCGTACGAGTGCAAAATAAGAAAAGTATTATCAAATAAGTTAACTATTTTATATTGTCTAAAGCATCTCAATTGAGGTGCTTTTTTCTATTTCCTGTTTTTTATTTTCGTTCCTTTGCCTATTCATAAATTCTAAACAATCTATGTTATTATCTTGGCACTGAAATAATCTATAGGGAAGTTGATTGATATGAATATAAAAAAATAAACATTTTCGACAAATTGTTCCTGCGCTACTTTTTTCCCTGCTATATGCTAGCACTTTTTCTGTTAATGCAGAGATTGAAGTTCGTGATGAAACGCTATTTGAAGCGCATCAACGCTTTAAAACCGAAATTATAAACGACAGTTTTGATAATATTGATCCGCCTTGGGAAGCACCACCAGAAATATTTAATGTGATTAAATATCCAGCAAAACCAGGGGATATGTATGCCTATTTAACACCACCACCTGCAAATAAAAAAGTGAAATTACCTGCGGTGATTTGGTTAAATGGAGGTTATGGTGGAATTGGTGGTGACGACTATTTTTGGCAACCTAAACCGGTTGATAACGATCAAACGGGTGCTATATTTCGTGATCCCAATATGGTGTTGATGATACCTTCTTTCCGTGGTGAAAATACCAACCCAGGCCGCTATGAAATGTTTTATGGCGAATTAGAAGATTTAGAATCGGCGAGGGAATATTTAGCATCATTGCCTTATATTGACTCTAAACGCATCTATGTTGTTGGACATAGTACGGGAGGTACCAGAGCATTATTAGCAAGTGAATATAGTGATAAATTCAGAGCTGTTTTCTCGTTGGGCGGAATACCCGATCTTAAATTACGCGCAGAAGGGAATATGATAGTTGAATTGCCTTTTGATAGAAATAAAGAAGAAGAATTTAATGTTCGTTCTGTATACCGTTATATTAAATCAATAAAAACACCTACTTTCTATTTTGAAGGACGTGATTATTTTTGGAGTGAATTTAATGAATTACGTGGTGTAGCAATAATGCATGATATTCCAATTAAAAATATATAACATTAAAAAATGGTGATCATTTCAATATTATTGTGCCTGTCAGTAAAATTAATTAAAAGATAAAAATTTTGTTAGATACTGATACAACTAAAGAAAGTAATATTCGGTTCACTAATGAAGAAATTAAATGGATCAATAAGCAAGTGAGATAATTTAAAAAAAATAACCCGCTCTTTTATTTAGTCGATAAAAGAGCGGTTTTTTATTTAATGATTAATATTATTAGCCAGAAAACTCATTACA
>NZ_MIIZ01000753.1:0-3731 GCF_001743005.1 Shigella sp. FC1967
GAAAGCATACGTTTTTTATTTTCTCTTTTTCAGCCTAAGCAATCTAATAGACTGTATAAAATGCAAACGTTAAGTAACTAAATAAAAATAATAGATAAATAACAATAGAAATTAAATTTGAAGACTCACTCGCCATGCTAATGATTATTCAATTGTTCTTAACATCGACATCATAACAACATCACAATATTTACCCTCTCTAAAAGCGGCTTTACGGCGTACCCCTTCGACTTCAAAACCTAATTTCTTATACAGATGCAAGCCTCTTTCATTGTCTGAATACACTTCTAATTCTAATCGTGTGGCGGCTAACCAATTGAAAGCATAATCAATTGCTGTATTGATAAGTAATTTTCCGACACCTTTTCCGGAATATTCAGCACCAACACCAATACCAAAACTCACAATATGACGACGACGAGGATGATTATCGATGATTAGTGCTAAATGTCCCGCAACTTGATCATCAATGGTAGCAACAAAATGAGGGATATTTTGTTCTGAAAATTCAAGTAATCTTTTTTTCCACATCGTGACTGAAGGATAAGGAAATTGGCAAGTACAAATATATAAATCAGGATGTGTATATAGCTGTTGAATGGCTGATGCGTCGTCAGGTTCACCATGACGTATTTTTATTTCTTGCATATATGCTACCAAAAAATTAATCACTAGACTTAATTTCGACAATAGCGAATAAAAGTAGATAAATAAATAGCAAAAAGGCGGAATAAAAATATATTCCGCCTTTTGTGTTTAAAACCGATTATTTAAATTAAATTGCCCACTCACCCGCATAAAATGCCACTAGCGCAAGTGTAATTAATACTGTACCCATATTGAGTTTACGCCATTCACCAGCAAAGACACGGCCAATGACCAAACAGCCGAAACCTAGCATAATCCCAGTGACGATATTACACGTTAAAACAATAAATACAGCACACACCATACCTGACATAGCATCCACAAAATCACTAAAATCTAACTTAGTGACATTACCTAGCATCAATAAACCCACATACATTAACGCGGGTGCTGTTGCATAAGCTGGAACTAAATAAGAGAGAGGCGATAAGAACAAGATCAGTAAAAATAAAATACCAACCACTGTTGCGGTTAATCCTGTTTTACCACCAGCGGCTGTTCCTGCGGCTGATTCAACATAAACCGCAGCAGGTGCAGCACCTATAACACCCGCAAAAATACTACTGACAGAGTCAGACGTCAGCGCTTTTCCGCCATTAATAATTTGCCCGCGTTTATCTAATAAGTTTGCTTGACCCGCAACAGCACGGATAGTCCCTGTGGCATCAAAAATAGCCGTCATCACTAACGCAAGAACACTTGGTAACACTAAAGGTTGTAAGGCACCTTTAATATCCATTGCAAGCAGTAAAGAAAGCCCATCTTCACCTAATTGAGGCATTTTAAAGATGCCTTGATATTTCACATTAGGATCAAAAATAAGACCAATAATTGAAATAGCGACAATGACTAATAGCACACCACCCGGTACTTTACGCTTTTCTAATCCGAAAATAGCCGCTAATCCAGCAAGTGACATCAGAACAGAGAATGATGTAAATTTCCCCATTGCAACAGGTAAACCATCAAATGGGTTTTTAATCACTAATCCAACACTGTTTGCTGCGATTAAAAGTAGAAAAAGCCCTATCCCTATTCCCGCACCATGTGCGATACCAATTGGAATATTTTTTAAGATCCAAGTACGAATGCCCGTTAATGAGAAAACGGTGAATAAACATCCCATTAAAAATACGGCACCTAATGCAACGGGTACAGAGATGTTTTGTCCCAAAACTAAGCTAAAAGCAGTAAATGCGGTTAATGAAATCGCACAACCAATTGCCATAGGAAGATTTGCCCACAATCCCATTAGAAGAGAGCCTAATCCCGCGACTAAACAGGTTGCGATAAAAACCGCGGTATGTGGAAAACCGGCTTGTCCTAACATGCTAGGAACAACAATCACGGAATACACCATCGCCAAAAATGTCGTCAAACCGGCGATCATTTCTTTGCGAACAGTTGTACCGCGAGCTGTAAGTTTAAAATAGCTATCCAGTTTACCGGTGGTTGCTGATTGATTAGCAGACATTACATTCCTCTGACATAAAAACGGTTCACTCTCCAAAAAAAACGAAAAACGATTACGTATCAATTAAAATGACCTCTTGTTAATAAGAAATCTTAAGAGGGAGTCAAAAGCAAACGTTTGGTTTTTCGTGTGGATTGAGTGAGAGAATTTGACGCAAACGATTATCTGGTGCTTTTAGGGTAAGAATCAAGCGAAAAAATACATTTTTAATAAAAATGTCATAAAAAGATAATGTAAAGTCATAAAAAAAAGAAAAAGAGGAAAAGAAGGAAACTGGTGCCACTTTTTTTTGTTCGCTAATTTAGCTACGTTAGGTCAAGTTAAGCCTCTTTCAACAATTTTAATTCGATGTTTTAGTCACTCTGGATGAGCAAACCTTAAATCGTTTTGAACGACGTGAGTATGGATAAACGGACAACTTTAACTAACTCGTCCGTTTAACATAAAAGGGATTATTTGAAGTGATTAGGTTTCCAACGTGTTTCTAAATCCTCTAATAATTCAAAGGTAATTTTTTTTAGCAAAGCCTTTCATTTCGGGGTGATAGTTAACCAAAATAGAAATTTTTTGGTTTGAGTTGGTCATTTTGTTTAATGTAAATACTTCTGATTTACCTATAAAGTTACCTAAAACTGTTCTTTCAGGAGCCTGCCTAATCGGATTACCAATATGTTTATAGAACCATTGGTCAGTCATGACTTGCTCTAATCCAAAGGGGATCTTATTGGGGAATACCCAGCCATTTTTCATATTTTCAGGGATCAGTGTTAGTGTAATTTGTTCTAACTCTTTTGATGGGTTTTTAAAAGATAAAAAAATAGACTCTTTGGTCATCCTTAGGGTGACTTCATCATCCCCAGAATTCCCTTGTGGTTTGGTTTTATACGGAATGAGTCCATCGTCATAAAGTTCATCATAAGTATCCCCTAATCGCAGCACTAAGGCTTCAATATTTACACTCATTGGTATAATCCTTTCGCTCTATTTAATCGGTGTAATTCTGCTAAAACCTTATCCAACTGTTCATCTGATACGTTATATTCTGCTTTTAAACATCGTCGATCTGCTTCCCAATTTCGCTCAACCGCTTCTTTAAGATCCTGACTGTCATACTCTTTTCGACGTAGCTTAGTATCATCCTCTAATTCTATCTTTAAATCTTTTTCCGATATTTTTGGATTTAACTTTTTTAAATAAAGTCTAACTGCGGCTTGTGACGGAATATGATCAACTTCATAAATTTTCTAATGAAAAGTTGGTCTTTATTCGGATCCCCAGCAGGCTCAGAGTGAAAAAGTAGGCCTAAAACTCCCCATCGAGAGGCAATCGCAACATCTTTAACGGCATTGAGGACACGTTGATAAGGCACGGGGGTAGGTTTAAAGATAGGTTTAGGTAATATGATGGATTTAGGCGACGCATAGGATAGTGAACGCGCTTCCATGAAAAGTTTAGCTGACGCTATGGAAACAGAAACAGGAGTTACCTGACCTCCTGCTGTCGTTTTTCCTATGATGGATTTAGGCGACGCATAGGATAGTGAACGCGCTTCCATGAAAAGTTTAGCTGACGCTATGGAAACAGAAACAGGAGTTACCTGACCTCCTGC
>NZ_MIIZ01000754.1:0-19140 GCF_001743005.1 Shigella sp. FC1967
CAGTGACTTTGCACTTTTTAGCAATGCATCTAAATTAGTTGTATTTAATTTTAAATACTTATCATCGGCAGGTGCATTTTTAATACCTGCAAGATAAGCGAGTTTATCTAATGTATCTGTTGCTACGTTTTTTGTTTGTAATATCATGTCAGTAAAACCATGATTTACTCTATTATGTTTTACGTCTTTGGGAGGATTATTATAAAGTTGAGTAATGTCATTTAATTTATCCATAAATTACCTTATTTCACTATTTAATAATAAGATAGTTATCTCTTTCCTTCTTAAGCAAAGCTGTTTTAACATTAAATTTATTTTGCTGTCAATCAGGTCTACCATTAATAATTTTCATATCGATACAGATAAAAATTAAATTAATAATTACTTATTTAAATTTTAAAAAATATAAATATTTAAATTTATTAAAAATAGACTAATTTTATTATAAATAATTAAATGGCAGTTAAAAATTAAACCCATAATTAAATTTATAGAAAATAATATTTTTTATAAAAAAAAACTCGATATTTATATCGAGTTTTTTTGTTATTATTAAGTTATCTATCGTAATAGCTAAATTTACCTATTACTCTTCCTCATGACGTTTTAACCAATCTCCGCTTTTGATTTCTCTCAAGCCATCAACGGGTTTTTGATAAAGATAGATCCAAGCACTACCATAAGGTGTTGAAATCAGTTGGCGCTTGTAATCTTGATCGTTCTTTTTCAATTCATCAAGCTCTGTCAAGATAGAAGGCGTGATCCGATAGACTTCGCACTCTATTTCACCCTCACCTTCAATAACCGCAGGGTAAAAACCTAAATCATAAAGTTTATATCCCACTAATTTATGTTCACCCAAAAGCTGTGCATAAGTCATCCAGTGATGGTTACCTTGGTTTTGCCGTAAACTACCATAAACAATAATTCGCATATAATTTAAAACTCAAATTGATAAAGCAGATCTATTGCCTGATTCATACCAGACACTGCTTGTAAATACAACCTGGGCATCAAGCGATAACGTAAAGTTAACGTCGCTAGCGAATCAAATATACCCACACCATACTTCACTTGTAGATCGTTTGTGATCTTACCGCTAACCACAACTTGTGAGCTATCCCCCACACCTTGTGTATCAAGCGCTAAGTCCGAAACCCCAAAGGTTTCACCAATACGCCCTACAAGCTGACCACTTTGTCCAACGCCTAATCCTATCAGCATTGCTGTCATTTGTGATGAATCCGCGTCACCACTTTTATCGAGTCCTTCACCTCTTAGCAAGTAGGATAATGCTTCTTGCTGTGTAAAAGCAGGTTCAGAGAAAATCTCAACTTTAGGTTTATCTGCAAGCCCTGTCACCCTGACGCCAGCAATCACATTATTTGCCGTATTTTCAGGATTACGAATAGCTTCAATATTTAAGTAAGGTTGATCAACAGGTCCTGAGAACAAGATTTGTCCTTTACGGACTTGTAAATCTTGTCCGTAGGCTTTGAATTCACCTTTTGGAATATCGATTTGACCATTTAAACCGAGTCCTTGTTTATTCTGATTGACTTTAAGTGCCCCCGTCAATCTAGCTTTAAGCCCAAATGCGTTCAGTGTCACATCATCGCCAATATTAATCGCTAAATTACTTTGAATTGGAATCGATGTCTCTTTTGGTGCAATTGGCTGCAAGTTTTTATCCAGCATAACTTCATCAGAAGAAACGGATACGGCAGACTCAGGTAAATCCTGAACAACAATACGTGCCCAAGGAATATCAATGCGCCCATCAAGTTTCAGTAAATTTGGACTAGCCTCAAACACTAAATCAGGATTAACATCAATACGTACCATCGGAGGTAATGCAACACGTAATTTGTTACCATTTGCAGCCACGACTGCATGCCATTCATCTAACTTACGCCAGTCGGCATTACCAGTAAGATTTAAATAACCTTCTGGGGTTTCGATTCTGCCACTTAAATCAGACGTCGCACCATTGAATTGAACATCAACGTTCCCTTTCGTAATATCAAACGGGATCCAATGCCCAACCACTTTTAATTGATTAATACCAAATTGACCCAATAACAGTGGAGATTGAGCATTACCGCCTAAACGCAATTGCGCACCAATACGACCTTGAGCAATTTCGCCTTTACCTAAGAATGGTTTGATTAAATCTAATGTCAGATTATCGATATCCACCGTACCTGATAGCTGGCGTTTTTTCTCAAGATCCGCAACGTGTACATTACCTTTAATATCACCATTGCCCGCAATGCTAATCAGCCATTGTAATGATGCTTTGCCATTGTTAACGCCTGCATTTAAGGTGATAGCATCAAAATCGATCGGTAAAATAGTACCTTCAATATTCTGTTTTACTGCAACACCTTGCCCTTTCAGGTTTACTGATGCTTTCGGTAACCCACCTTTTGAGTTCCAGGTTGCCGTCGCATCACCAGTAAATACACCTCGAACAGAAGTCTCTGGTGGTAAGAAAGGTTTGATCATCGCGAGATCAAAACGCGTCAATGTAATGGCCGCAGATCCGCTTTCACCCACTGTTATCGCTTTAGGAACACAAACTTGTGCATTTGGATTTACCCAACAATGGGAACCAATGGTGACTTCCTGCTTTTCTGCCAACAAATTCAATGCGATCGCTTTATTTAAACGCCACTCACCCACAGGAGTATCAAATGCCGTATTATTTAATGTTCCTTTCCATTGCTGTTTTTCTTTATCGAATGAACCCGCTAATGTCAGCCCTCCTGAAACAGGCTCCCCTTCCATTTTTAGCGTCAGTTTATGCTGTTTTTCTGTACCAGCAGCATCCAGGGTTAAATTACGGATAATTAAATCAGCTTGTTTTAACTGATGTGCAGTAATCGCTAATTTGCCACCAATTTCTTTGTCCGATTGAACATCACCTTTAATAGCGATGGATTCAACACTGACTTGATCTTGCCATTTAATACCATGAGCATTGATATCTGCGATAATCTTAGGCGTATTAATATCACCACGAATATTAACCTTACCTTTAATGACTCCAGCCAATCCAGGCACTAAACCATTTAAGCCAGGTGCATTAATATTGGCATCTAATGCCCATTTATCACCTAAATGCCCTTCAATATCTAGGTTATTTTTACCAAGAATAAGTTTTAACTGAGGGATATTCCATTGACCAGAATCATTACCATAAGCATTACCTCTCGCTTTGATAATATTGTTTTTGATATTGCCATCTAAGGTAATTTCAGGAACACGTAATTGCCAACTTCCGCCATAGAGGCTACCTGTTGTTGCAATACGTCCCTCTAGTTTCGCCGGCATATCTGGGTACTGTTTTACCGTATTAATTCCCGAAATAGTCAGCAATGCATTCCAGCTAATTGCCTTACTCCAATCAGCAACACCCGTAATATCGGCATGACCTTGCAAAGCGGCTAAGCGTAAACGCGTTAGCTCTATTTTCTCTTCATTCCCTTTCGCATCCAGCGTTAATTTTGCTGGCGGGATCTCCTGACCTTTAATATCGGAGCGTAATGAAAGATCATAGTTATCTGTCTGACCATTTAAACGTAATCGAGTATCGTTAAGTTGATACTGAACATCTCCCGTTAATGGCCAACGCACTTTCTGGCTTTCAAGCGTCAATTTTAATGGAAGGTGTGGTTTTGCCAGTTCAGCTTGAGCATCTAAAGTTGCTGTAACCGTTCCTGTTAAAGAAAGTGCTAATTTAAGCTCTTCAAGTAATGCGCCTTGCAAAGAAAGCGTTGCTTTTTGATCTTTAAAATCTTCAAGCCCAGCAACATCACGAATAGTCGCATTCACGGCTAAATTAACAGGCCACTCTTTATCTAGAGTAATTTCCCCATTTAAACTCACTTCACCTTCAGGTGCATCAACATTTAATTTAGTGAGATTAACTCGCTTACCTTGGGTCTTTGCTTCAAATGATAATTGGTTAATTGTAACGGGGGCATCACTGCTAATCTGTAATTGCTTACCTTCAATTCCTTCAATATTGATATCAACAGGAATAATAATCTCAGGTAATTCGGCTAATATTGGTTTTGCGAAAATCGCCTTAATTGTCTCAGCTAATGCCTGTTCTTTTTCTTCTGATGTTGCCGGCTTCACTGGCGGCTTTTCCGTTGCAACCTCTTTTACATCTTGGGCAACCGCCTCAATACTGCCTTCTTCTGGCGTTTTGGGTAACGCCACCAGCAAATCATTAATGAGTGTTGGATTTAATGTAACTTGACGACCTTCCCACTGTGCGCCAGTTTTAAATTCACCGAGTGAGATTGCCATATCGTCAATCTTCACATGCGTATTTTCTAATGAAAGTAAATTTAAATAGATAGGTAATGGTGCATTCAGCTCTGTTAAAGGCTCTGAAGGCGGTGTTTCTTCAGAAGGAGGAAAAGCGCTGGTATCGACATTGACGATAACATCGCGTGTTCCTACCGTATCTATGCACACTTGTTTATCAGTCAAACACGCTAAACGTAATCCCAATGATAATTCACCGACATTAACATCAACACCGGGCATTTGATACTCAACACCCGTTAAACGCAGATCTTGCCAACCACCATTAACGTCTTTAATGGCTAAACCAGGAACCCACCGTGCTGCGCTATTAATAGCGAAATGCAAACCTGATTGTGTTCCCAAAATCCAAGCGACAGCACCAAAAGTAAGCAAAATAATGATAAGGAGGGTAAGTGCAATCCATTTCAACCACTTCTTCATAACTCTGCTCCTAACCCGATATAAAACTGGAGTCTACGCTTATCAACATCACTGACGGGTAATGCTAAATCAAATTTGATAGGACCAACCGGTGATGCCCAACGCACACCAGCACCGGCACCTGTTTTAAAATCACTGCGCGTAAAATCATTAACGGCTTCACCGCTATCAATAAAGACAGCGCCCCACCAATTACCAGTGACGTTATATTGATATTCGAGCGAACCTACCAGCATTCTTGATGCCCCTGTTAAATTTCCTTTTCCATCTTCTGGTGAGATGCTTTGGTATTTAAAACCACGGACACTTCTATCACCACCGGCAAAGAAACGTAATTCAGGCGGCACTCGCTCAAACGCGTTAGTTTCAATCCAACCGAAATTGCCTCTTACCACAAAACGATGTCCGTCCCATGGTGTACGTATCCAAACATGTTGTGCTTGGAATGCAGCAAATTCGACATCAGAGCCCCATATTTTATTGGAGTAATCTAATGTATAACGTTGGCTATCCCCCCAAGAAGGCATCATACCGCCCCGTTGGCGTACACGGCTCGCCGTTACCCCTGGATAAAGCAGCATGGTTGTATTAGTGACTTCACCTTGAGTAAAGTGGCTGAGGCTCCAACGTGTATTCACACTGTATTGCCAGCCTGTTGACATATCCCAGTTACGGGACACATTAAGTGTTGTAGTATCAGAACGAGTGTCATTTAAATCGGTACGTTTAAACCCGCCCTGAACACCATAGTACTGCTCTAATGGATTGACTTTCAGTGGAATTTTATAATTAGCACCAATAGATTGTTCTGGCTGAGAAACACTGATATTAGACGTTAAGCTATGACCTCGTGAGTTCATCCAAGGTTTATCCCACTGCATATTAAGGCGAGGACCAACATCAGTAGCATAACCCCCACCAAGCTCAACATAGTTACGAGAGCGAGGAGTAACAACTGCATCCATAGGTAGCAAATAAGAATGTTCACTGCGTGCTTTAGCAATATCAGGCGTCACAACCGCAGAATTAAACCACCCTGTTGCCGCTAAACGGCGATTAAATTCAGCCAAATCTTCTGAGGTGTAATATTGTCCTTCTTTAAAAGGAACGATATTTTGTAAGTAATCTTCACGGATTTGTGATCCCGTATAATTCACTTTACCAAAACGATAGCGCTCTCCACTATCGAAAATAAAATCCCAATATGAAGCATGATTATCTAAAGAAACGCCCAACTGACTTTTTTGCATTTCCGCATCAAAATAACCACGACGAATTGCAAGCCCTGTTAATGAACCTTTGAGTTTCTCATAGTCTGCATGGTTTAAAACACTATCAAGAGGAGGTGTATTTTCTTTAATGACTTTCGCATATTGGCTATCTGTTTTCGCGCCACCTTCGAGAACTACATCGACTCCTTTCAGTAAAATAGGAATACCCGGTTCTACTTTAGCGGTTAATACAGATCGAGCAGGCGGTGTATTTTCTTGATAAGAGAATGTCACCGTAGGCTGATAATAGCCTAAAGGGCGAAGCCCTTCTTGAATTGCCTTTTCAACACGCGCACGAAAACGCCCGTCAGGTGCAACTTCTTCTGTTGTAATGTTTGATAGCTGAACTCGCGCATTTTTTTCGAGTTGCCCTTCTAAACCTTCTACTTTTAAACGCAAATTTGCCCCATAGGCAACAGGTGCGATAAAAGACAGACAGAGAACGTAGATAACGGAGTATCTCGGCACGTTTTCTCCTCAATATGATTTAATCCATGTGATGAATTGACGACAAACTATTTTAAGCTTTATTGTAGATTTAGTTTATAACAATATTAAGCCTTTACCATAGTAAAGCGTTTACAAATATAAAAACTGGAGTCTACCTTGCAACATAAAGCTTACCAACCAGAGAATGCCTTAAGGGGTACATCAACACCATTAGAAATATCTGCTAATCATGCAGTAAATGGGCATTCTATTAATGAGATCCCTAAAAAAATGAGTATCGCTTATTTTGCGATGGGGTGTTTTTGGGGAGTTGAACGTCTTTTTTGGCAGCAAAAAGGTGTTTATTCAACAAGTGCAGGTTATAGCGGTGGTGTAACAGAAAATCCAACCTATCAACAAGTTTGCCAAGGTTTAACAGGCCATAGTGAAGTGGTGAGAATTGTTTTTGATCCCTCGGTGATTAGCTATTCACAACTTTTGGCTCTTTTTTGGGAAAACCACAACCCATCACAAGGTATGCGTCAAGGTAACGATATTGGTAGCCAATATCGTTCTGCCATTTACACTGTTGATGCAGAGCAATATGAACAAGCTATTGAGTCCAAAAAACGTTATCAACAAGCAATGAATATTCAAGGTGTGACTGAAGCAATCACCACAGAAATTCAGCCAGCGGGTCCTTTTTATTTTGCTGAAGATTACCACCAGCAATATTTATACAAAAATCCACAAGGTTATTGTGGTTTAGGTGGGATAGGCATCTGTTATCCTCCCGAAAAGTAAAACTAGCAGAAAATAGTAGGGCGATGATATAATTACGCCCTCTTATCTCTCTTTGTGACTAATTTCATCACAATATATTGATTTATCTTCTATTTTTAACACTCCAGTATTACCCTTTGGATTAAATACTTGGGGTGGTGTGAGCCTTATATGCTTAATAGTTTACTCATTGTGCTTTTGCTTTGTGCTATCAGCGCCTTTTTTTCGCTGTCTGAAATCTCTCTTGCTGCTTCTCGTCGAATTAAGCTCAAACAACTTGTTGATGAGGGCAATATTAACGCCGCACGCGTATTAAAGATGCAAGAAATGCCGGGCATGTTTTTTACCGTCGTGCAAATTGGATTAAATGCCGTCGCTATCTTAGCGGGTATTGTTGGCGAATCAGCATTCTCTCCTTCATTGAAAAACTTTTACCTCCAGTTTTTTGAAGAACCATTAGCGCAACAACTGGGATCTATTTGTTCCTTTATTATTGTCACATCGATGTTCATTTTATTGGCTGACTTAACCCCCAAACGCATTGGTATGATAAAACCAGAAGCGATTGCATTAAGAATTGTGAACCCCATGCGTTTCTGTCTTGCCTTTTTCCGCCCTTTGGTGTGGTTATTTAATGGTATGGCAGATCTTATTTTCAAATTATTTAAAATCCCAATGGTCAGAAATGAAGACATTACTTCTGATGATATTTTTGCCATTGTCGAAGCCGGTGCGGTTGCGGGGGTTTTACGCAAACAAGAGCATGAGTTGATTGAGAATGTCTTTGAATTAGAATCTCGTACAGTCCCCTCCGCAATGACACCACGAGAAGATGTTGTCTATTTTGATCGCGAAGAAACAGAAAGCGATATCAAAGAGAAAATTGCGACCCAGCCTCACTCTAAATTTTTAGTTTGTGAAGGTGATATCGACCATATTATTGGTTATGTAGATTCTAAAGAGCTTCTTAATCGCGTTATTAACGGACAAAGCCTAAATCTCAATGAAGGTGTTCATATCCGTAAGGCACTGATTATTCCTGATACCTTAACGCTTTCAGATATGCTGGAAAGTTTTAAAACATCTGGTGAAGACTTCGCGATCATTCTTAATGAGTACGCGATGGTGATGGGGGTCATTACGTTAAATGATGTAATGACAACCTTAATGGGCGATTTAATTGGGCCAGGGCAAGAAGAGCAAATTGTGAGTCGTGATGAACACTCATGGTTAGTTGAAGGCGGTACGCCAATTGATGATGTCATGCGTGTACTTGATATCGACGATTTCCCAGATTCAAGTAACTACGAAACCATCGCAGGTTTTATGATGTATCGCTTACGTAAAATTCCGAAACGCACGGATTATGTGAAGTTTTCAGGATATAAATTTGAAGTTGTTGATATTGATAATTACAAAATAGATCAACTGCTTGTCACCAAAATTGATGATATTCCACCTGTTAAGCCTGTTTTACAAGAACATGTCCCTGTTATGCAGACAACAACCGAAGTCGATACAAAGGCAGATGAGAATAAAACGGCGAGCTAAAAAGTAACGAGTTGAAATTAATAACTGAGTCTTATCGAAGGCACTCACGAGAAAGACTCAGTTATCTATTAGATAAAAGTTAGCCCATTTCTGCTTTCAGTAAAATGACCTGCTGGTTCACTTCACTCATGACATTAAAATGTAGCTTATCTCTTATTTTAGGTAATAAAATTTTTACCGTAATCGAATTCAAATGCACCCATTCCTTTGATGTAAAACCGTCCACGAAATAATGTCTTAACGTAGAGAGCAATTTTTTTCAGGGTTATAGCGATTGAAGATTTTTCATCTTTCAGTTAGTCTCCCATGCTCGTTGTTGAGTTTAATAAGTCATAAAGACTTATCTTTATATATCAAATTTAAAGACCTAATTATAAGTACTAGGTTCAACTTATTTGATTTCCTTATCTGTTTTTACATTTATTGACAGTAAAGAATATAAATAAAGATAGTGTGTACGCTATTTTACCCACTCAATGTTAAATAATTGTATCAATGATGAGGTATTATTCCTCACTAGCTTCTATGCTTAGATAGAAACTAACGTCGATTTCAATAATAGGACAATGGCTATGCACAAAATAACCTTAGCTGCTCTTTTATTCAGTACATCTACATGGGCATTTGCACATAACATCACTGAAAATACACTACTTCCCGCGGTCACAATTAATGACAAAGGTGAGCTACTTTATGACACAACCAAGGATAAGTTTAGCTATCAAAACTGGAACAGTGGTCTGCTCAGTGGAAAAGTACGTACTGTTCAGCATATAGCAGGACGTAGCAAAGCTAAGGAGATGAATGCGCCGTTTATTGAAGCCGTAAAACTGGCTAAATTCCCACATGACAATTATCAAACGACAACAATTATTAATACTGATGATGCAGTATTTGGTACCGGCCCATTTGTTCGTGGTAGTGTTGAAGACAGTAAAAAAGAATTTCCTTGGTCACAGTTTATTGTTGATGCCAATGGTGCTGCATTAAAAGGCTGGGGATTAGAAAAAGAGAGTTCAGCTATTGTTGTTTTAGATAAACAAGGTAAAGTCCGTTTCGTCAAAGAAGGTGTATTAAGTGGTGCCGAAATTACAACCGCAATCAACCTTATCAACGATTTAATTAAAGAATAATTCCTGTGTCAGAGCCCTTGTTAAACAAAGGGCTCCGATTTCTTAAATTGGTACTAAAAGATAGACACTCTAAATCCTGGATTTATCAGTGACTCTTTTGGGGAATAATCTAACGTTACTCCTTTCCAATCCGTAACATGTGCGCCTGCTGCAATCGCAACAGCATGACCTGCTGCGGTATCCCATGTATGCGTAGGTCCAAAGCGGGGATAAAGCTGTGCTTTGCCTTCAGCAACAAGACAAAATTTTAGCGATGAGCCGACCGCGACCGTTTGATGTTCACCTAGCTGTGATAAATATTCTTTTAACTCGTCATCTTGATGAGAACGGCTGATCACTATCACAGGGGGTTCAGCCTGACTTGCATGAATAGGTAATCGCTGGCCGCACACTTCTTTCCATGCCTGCTTATTTGCTGCTGCATATAACACATTTTGCACAGGTGCATAGACAACCCCTAAAACAGGAATACCTTTTTCAATTAAGGCAATATTTACCGTAAACTCACCATTTTTACTGATAAATTCTTTAGTGCCATCTAGAGGATCAATCAACCAATAGCGCTCCCAATGACGGCGAACTTCCCATTCAGGTGGATCTTCTTCAGATAATTGAGGTATATCAGGAGCAATAGAAGCAAGTCCTTGTTTAATAATTTGGTGAGCGGCCAAATCAGCCTCTGTGACAGGTGAATTATCACTTTTTTTCCTGTACTTGGATAGGCTCTGATTGCTGGTAGATTTGCATTATCGCCATACCGGCTTGGCGGGCTATTTTGCTGACTTGTTCTAACATCATGCACCTCTCTTATTTCTATAAGCAGATAACTTCTCTTATAAAAATTAATTACTCTACAGTCTCTTTATTTTAGCCCAAAGACAACAATAGCCGGCAAAAACCGGCTATTCTTTACTCTAATCCACTGCAGAATAAGAAATTATAAAATTTCTAATAATTCTACTTCAAATACTAATGTTGCGAATGGAGGGATAGCCGCACCTGCTCCACGTTCGCCATAAGCTAATTGGTAAGGAATATATAATTCCCATTTTGAACCGACTGGCATTAATGTTAATGCTTCAATCCAGCCTGCGATAACGCCATTTACAGGGAATTCAGCCGGCTGTCCACGTTGAACTGAGCTATCAAACACAGTTCCATCAATTAAACGACCCGTGTAGTGAACACGAACATGATCAGTACGTGCAGGAATTGCACCTTCACCCGCTGTCAGTACTTTGTACTGTAAACCTGATTCTGTAACTTGAACACCTTCGTTTTTCACATTTTCTTCTAAGAAAACTTTACCAGCATCAGCCAACTCTGCTTGGCGTTCTTGACGAACAGCTTCAGCACGCTCGTGCATAGTACGTAAAGCGTTGTGTAATGTTTCAACAGGTACAGAAGGCGCATTACCTTCTAATGCATCGGTCAAGCCAGCTAACAGTGCTGCGGGCTCTAATCCTTGAAGACCTGATTCAGTCAGTTGTTGACCGACTTGCAGACCAATACCGTAACTTGCCTGTGATTCAATAGAATCAAATGATGGTTTTGACATGAAAAATACCTGTTTTTTATGAAAGTTAGATCCAAGAATAACAGTGGTAAGGTACAGCGTAAACCTTCAGTCTTGAGTAATGGGAATTATTCATTAAAAACGTAAGCCATTACCCCTATTCTCCGCTTTTTGACATTTTTTTATTGGCATTTGTCATACTTATTTTCACAACATAGCAACACAGGCATATAATTATAAATAGGCACAGAGCTGCCTAGCCTTATAAATATCAATATATAATGTGTTCAGAGAGGTATTAAGTGAAGATAACGACAAACCCCTATTTCCGCGAACAAGGCTATATTGATGGTCTTTGGTGTAATGCTAAAAACAATGAAACTGTTGAGGTTATCGATCCTGCCACGGGTACTTTACTTGGTACTATACCCAATATGGCAACAGAAGAAGCAATAATGGCTGTTGATGCTGCACAAAAAGCCTTACCCAAATGGCGCGCACTTACCGCACATCAGCGCGGAGCATTATTGCAAAATTGGTTTAGATTAATCACTGAAAATAAAAGAAAACTGGCTGAATTAATGACTTTTGAGCAAGGTAAACCTGTCGCTGAAGCGGAAGGTGAAATTGCTTATGCAGCTTCTTTTATCGAGTGGTTTGCAGAACAAGGTAAAAGAACAAACGGTGAAATTATTCCTTCACCTTCTGCTGATAAACGTTTGATGGTAATTAAACAAGGTATTGGTGTTTGTGCGGCTATCACGCCTTGGAACTTTCCAGCCGCTATGATCACCCGCAAAGCCGCTCCTGCATTAGCTGCGGGTTGCACTATGGTAATTAAGCCTGCCAATGAAACACCTTATACCGCATTGGCGTTAGTGGCGTTAGCGGCTCAAGCAGGTATTCCCGCTGGTGTGATTAATATTGTGACTGGAGATGCGATTAAAATTGGCGAAGTCTTTACCTCTGATAACCGTGTTCGCAAATTAAGTTTTACAGGTTCTACGGGGGTAGGACGTTTATTAATGCGCCAATGCTCAGATAGTGTAAAAAAAAGTCTCTTTAGAATTAGGCGGTAATGCCCCCTTTATCGTGTTTAATGATGCTGATATTGATAAAGCTGTTGAAGGAGCAATGGGCGCTAAATTCCGTAATGCAGGGCAAACCTGTGTTTGTGCTAACCGTTTTTATATTCACAAAGATGTTTACCAACAATTTAGTGAACGCTTTGTTGCCGCTGTTAAAAAGCTTAAAGTGGGAAATGGTTTTGAAGAAGGTGTCACTATTGGACCTCTTATTAATCGCAAAGCGGTTGAGAAATCACAATCTTTACTCACTGACACGTTAAAACGCGGTGCAACACTGCTTTGTGGCGGAGAAAGTGATAAAGCGGGTGAAAATTTTTTCCAGCCTACGGTTGTTGGTAATGTCCCCGCCGATAGTCATATTCTTGAAGAAGAGATCTTTGGTCCTGTAGCGCCTTTAGTGGTGTTTGAAAATGAAGATGATGTGGTGCACTTAGCCAATAATACTATTTATGGCTTAGCAGCCTATTTTTATAGTGAAAATCCACAACGCATTTGGCGTGTTGCTGAAAATTTAGAATACGGCATGGTCGGAATTAATACGGGTTTAATCTCCAACGAAGTTGCCCCATTTGGTGGTATTAAACAATCAGGTTTAGGCCGTGAAGGTTCTGAACACGGTATTGAAGACTATATGGAAATGAAGTATCTCTGCCAGGGGTTATAATCATTTTTAACGCTATTTAACTGATAAAAGTAAGTCAGCAAGGGTGCTACTGCTTTTTCTTTTTTATCATTATTTTTAAGGAAGAATACCCTCGATAATAACCAAGGGTATAAGGTGTCAGCGAAATGTTCTTATCAATTAGTGATCAGTGGTAAAGCATCTCGTGAACAATATCATCTGCTTTCATTGAATAAGGATAATATGTTGGCCAGTTATTGAGTTCTTTAAGCAATTCATCTTGCGATGTGTTCCCCATATATAAATGAAAATGCCCTGCTTTTTCTGGTGCAATAATATGATCACTAAATTGAATAAATTTTGGCGCTTGGCTTTTAGGATCATCACATCTAAACAAGTAACGAACCCCTTTTTTACCCGATTCATAATGTAAAATACGATAACCATCATAGTGATATTCGCAACTATCAACTTTTTCGCTACGATGAAACTCAATAATATTGTTTTCAATACCAATCATATCTACATCAGTTTTATAGCCCTGTGTATAGTAAGCGCGATATTCTGCCATCGTTTTGTCTTTTTTCGTTTCTGCTTTCTTTTGTAAAACCTCATCGAGTTCGCCACTGAGAAGGTAAGGCTCCACAGATTGCCATACGCCATCCCAATCACTGAGTTGGCGATCGAGAACATCCTTATCTTCAAAAATTCCATTCGCAGCATTTCGTTGGGCTTGTGTTTGGACTTTTTCATGATGGTGGCTATGTGCTAAAACAGACATAGCACTCCCCAATATTCCCATAATTAAAACACAAGAAAAAATAGGCTTTGGCATAATCTTACCCCTGAACGGCCTTAAAACGTGGATTTGACTTACAAATGACATAAAGGCGGCCACGACGACGCACTACTTTACAATCTGGGTGACGTTGTTTTGCACTTTTTAATGAACTTAATACTTGCATTGTTTCTTCCTTACTTAATAAATTGACCAAAACGTTTATTAAAGCGTGCCACATTACCTTCTTGAGAATGCGTCTTTTGCTTACCGGTATAAAATGGATGTGATTGAGAAGAGACATCTAATGTCACATAAGGGTATGTTTTCCCTTCATACTCTACTGTCTTTTCTGTTTGGATGGTTGAACCCACTTTAAAATAAGCATCTGCACTCGTGTCATGGAAAATCACTGTCCGATATTGAGGGTGAATACCGAGTTTCATAATAAACCTCGCTTTATTGTAATGTTATAATATTACATTTAAGAGTGTTGCTAATGTACCGCGTTTTAATTTTATTGACCAGTTTTTTTTTGATTTGATCTTTTATATCAAGAAGAGAAACATATTTTTGATGGGAATTTTTTAAGTGATATAAGTGGATTTTCTGTCTTTTTTTTGTCCCACTATCCTATTTTCCGCTAAAGTTATACTAAGACGGCAAAACAAATAGGGCGTATTATGACTAATTGGCGCGATAAGCTTTTCAGTAAGTCACCTCTGTCTATCGACCTCACAATAGACTTTCCTAACGTTTATCCTTCTTCTATTCCTTCAATTCTTTCACAATTAGCACCTTATGAAATAGGTGATACACCTTTACCCGATGAATTAAATCTATTGTCATGCGCGCACCTAAAAATAAAACCTGATGATAATTCAGTACCTTTTAGTTGGTCAGCAGGCGCTCGTGAAGGCATTATTTTGCACCAACGAATAGGTAAAGCAATTGAACAACAGCCTTCTCAAAAAGCATGTGAGGAATTTGCATTGTCACTCTATCATGCAATCAAACATGTCGTTCTTTTGCCAGATAAAGAGCATGTCGAGTCTTTTTATTTAATATCCTGCCAAGATAAACTGGCACCGATTACCTATATTGCATATCTGATAGATAAAATAGAACAAGATGAAACACTGATTAATAATGAAATCTATTTTCAATTCATCTTATGGCTCTTGAAGTTAAGTCCTGATAAAAACCCGATCAAAATCGCTTTAGGACTATTAGGATCGTTCAACGACAGTACTTCTCAACGTTTGCTTTTATTGTTTTCCCTTCATCCTGAATTTACACTTTATGCTATTCGTTCGCTAAAACAGCGCCTTTCTTGTGAAGAATTTGAGCCTTTTCTATATTCCCTTGGTCAACGAACTAAAGGCTGGGGACGTATTCAATTTATCGAACATCTACCTTCAACGCTGTCTGTTAATAATAGCTATTGGTTGCTGACTGAAGGATATAAAAATAATGTAATGACAGAATATGTCGCCTATGATTGTGTCACAAAAGGGGCATTATTAGAGATGTTGCACACGCATCCTTTAGATAATGACTTACTGCTTGGTTGTAGCGATCTTGTACGCGCATTGATTAATGGAGGCCCAGCAAAAGACATCTATGATTATGTAGAAGGCGCTCAAGCGTGTAATACTTTTATTTCACAAGTCGATACTTTGCCACCTAAAGAATTAAAACACTTATATTGCGTCTGCGAAATCGCCGATTTTGTGCAAAGTCGTGGTGAAGATTGGCTATTGCTCGAGTCTCTTGGCTGGGACGATCATTGCCAACAACAAATTATCTCCGTTTCACAAAGAATTATTCAAAAACCAGAATGGTCGACGTTCATTATCGAAGCATTACAAAGTCCTTCACGTTCAAAAAATTACCAAGCAAGCCTTGTTGCTAAATCTCTGCATCTTGATATTTGGGAATTGCTCTTCTCACTACAAAAAGAGGATCCCAATGCAGATTGGTGGCACCAATTAATGCAAACAGATACTTCTCACAAAATAGAAAGAGTAGTGAAACTTGCAGAACAACAAATTGAATTAATGGCATTTGATAGCACAGATGATCCATTAACAGCTACCGACACTGAATATCGGTCTCATCATGCCGTTGAATATATTATGCAGGATCTTGGTGGTTTTCCTGGTATCGGCTGGTCACTTATCAAAAGGCAATTACGCAGCCCGACATTGCGTGATAGAAATATGGCGCTGAATGTTCTTTCAACATGGTCTGACACATTATTGCCTCATGATCTTTATGGTGAATTAACCCAAGCTTTAACCATAGAAACGGATAAAAATGTGTATCAACGTATGAAACTATTTTTAGTTAACCATCAAGGAAATAAAAACATTAACAATTAGAGCGGATAGATAATTCTGAAAAGAATTCAGGGAGCAGGTAAGGATCATGGTTCGTGCTAGTATGGCTACAAGGAATAAAAAAGATGTTACAGCAATTCATAATACTGATTCACAGAGCAATAATGAGGTGAATATGGGCAAATTCCCTGGCTTACATCGTCGAGCAATACTGGTTGTTGCAATTGCTTTATTAGTCGTGTTTTTTTGGCCGACCAGTGAAAACACGAGTGAGCCACCTCAACCCGCATCGTCAACGCATGATCTCCCTGTGCCAATCGCATCTACAAATGATCCCGTGTATCAAACACCGATCCCTCAAACACAAGATAGTTTAAATGCCGAGCCGGACGTTTCGCCATCAATAGAGGATCCAACGACAAAAGATCCGGAGGAAAACATTGCTCAAACAACGCCATTACAAAACACGCAATCAATACCCGCGCAAACATGGCAAACTTATACCATTAAAGAGGGGCAAACTTTAGCGCAACTTTTTAGAGATAATCAACTACCTGTTAATGATGCATTCTCTATGGCGAAGTCAGAAGACCAACAAAAATCATTAAGCCAATTACGCTCAGGGCAATCTATTCGTTTACAGCGTAATCCACAAGGTGATGTCAGTATGCTAGAAGTGACAAATAGTGCGGGTACTGTGATCACTTACACACGTTTGAGTGATGGAAGTTATTACCGTACACCATAGTAAGAAGGGTATTTTATTTACCAAAAAAAACGCAGCTAAGCTGGCGTTTTTCTTTATCAACATTAACTGTTTAATCAGAGATTATTCAGCAACGATGATAACATTCAGTTCAGCGAATACGTCACTGTGAACTTGGAAGTGAACTTCGTGGTCACCAGTAGTACGCAGAACGCCATTTGGTAGGCGAACTTCGCTCTTACACATTTCAACGCCAGCAGCAGTTACTGCATCAGCGATGTCACGAGTACCGATTGAACCAAACAGTTTACCTTCGTCACCCGCTTTAGAGCTGATAGTGACAGAACCCAGTGCATTGATCTTCGCTGCACGAGCTTCAGCTGCTGCTAAAGTTTCAGCTAATTTAGCTTCTAACTCAGCACGACGCGCTTCGAAAAACTCGATGTTTTTCTTAGTCGCAGAAACAGCTTTACCCTGTGGGATTAAATAGTTACGAGCATAGCCCGATTTTACGTTAACCTGATCACCCAGGCTACCCAGATTCGCTACTTTATCAAGCAGAATAATTTGCATTACCTTATCCTCTACAAGTCATTAATGGACTATATACCTATTACTGATGACGATCAGTATAAGGTAATAAAGACAGGTAGCGTGCGCGCTTGATAGCACGAGCCAGCTGACGCTGGTATTTTGCACGAGTACCGGTGATACGACTTGGTACAATTTTACCACTTTCAGTGATATAGTTTTTCAGCGTAGCGATATCTTTATAATCGATCTCTTGTACGCCTTCTGCTGTGAAACGGCAGAACTTACGACGACGGAAATAACGTGCCATATGGCTAGTCTCCAGAATCTATCAATTCAATCTGCTCGGCATGAAGCACCAATTTAAACAATCCATTTCGCGCCTGATGGCTACTAATGAATCCAGAAACGGTGATTTGACTGCCGACCGTTATACTGTGAGTAACTGCTTGTAACGCTTTCCCGCTAACAACAATGGGCATTCGGCACCATGATTGTCTTTTCAATCCCGCCTCTTCTTGAATTGAACGATGTTCAATAACAAATTGACAGTGCGGGATCCCAGCGGGGCTAACTTTTCGAATTAATGCTTTGCACACTGTGCCAGTTAGCACCAAATGATTATTAGCCGTCACAGCACTAATTACTCTTCAGAATCCTCTGCTACATCATCAACTTCATCTTCATCATCGAGGTCATCAGCGATATCACGACGGCGTTCGTCTTTTGCTTTAACCATTGGAGAAGCTTCAGTTACTGCGTGTTTAGTACGCATAATCATGTTGCGGAGAACGGCATCGTTGAAACGGAAAGTAGTTTCCAGTTCATCAATCACTTCCTGCGGCGCTTCAACGTTCATTAGAACGTAGTGTGCTTTATGCAGTTTGTTGATTGGATAAGCTAATTGACGACGACCCCAGTCTTCTAGACGGTGGATCTGACCATTTGCATTAGTGATAGCGGTTTTATAACGCTCGATCATGCCCGGAACTTGTTCGCTCTGGTCAGGATGAACCATAAAAACGATTTCGTAATGACGCATTTGATATTGCTCCTTACGGATTTATCAGCCTCCTGTCAGGGTCAGTCACCACCCATGGAGGCAAGGAACTTGTTTAAGTTGTGACTGAAAAAATTGACGCGTCACTATACCCCCGCGGTCAATAAAACTCAAGGGAGTATAGAGAATAAAATAGACTAAGCGATTATTTTACACTAATACGCTGACGCATCGCTTCAAATAAACAGACACCCGTTGCCACAGAAACATTAAGTGAAGACACGGTACCCGCCATAGGGATACTAATTAGCTCATCACAATGCTCACGTGTTAAACGGCGCATACCTTCACCTTCAGCGCCCATCACTAATGCCATTGGGCCTGTAAGTTTGCTTTGATATAAAGTATGGTCTGCCTCGCCAGCTGTGCCGACAATCCAAATGTTTTCTTCTTGCAGAAAAACGCAATGTACGAGCAAGGTTAGTCACTTTAATTAAAGGGACACTTTCTGCCGCACCACAAGCCACTTTTTTGGCCGTTGCATTTAATTGTGCAGAACGATCTTTCGGGACAATAACAGCATGCACACCAGCGGCATCTGCACTACGTAAACAAGCCCCTAAATT
>NZ_MIIZ01000755.1:0-3720 GCF_001743005.1 Shigella sp. FC1967
AAAAAAGCCTTCTTTCTTTGGTTTCTCTTGCTCAACAACTTTATCTGCAAGCACTTCTTCGCGTAAAGATCCAATATCCTCAGCTTCTGCTTGTGCAATAGCGAGACGTTTATTTTCCTCTTCTTGTGCAAGGCGTTGCGCTTCCGCTTCTTGAGCTAGACGCGCTTCTTCTAAACGCGCCGCTTCTTGACGTGCTTGTTCTGCTTGGCGCTGGGCTTCTTCTTGCGCAAGGCGTTGTACCTCCGCTTCTTGAGCCAGACGCGCTTCTTCTAAACGTGCGGCTTCTTGACGCGCTTGCTCTGCTTCCAGTTCCGCTTGGCGCTGGGCTTCTTCTTGCGCAAGGCGTTGTACTTCCGCTTCTTGAGCCAAACGCGCTTCTTCTAAACGTGCGGCTTCTTGACGCGCTTGTTCTGCTTCCAGTTCCGCTTGACGCTGGGCTTCTTCTTGCACAAGGCGTTGTGCTTCTGCTTCTTGAGCCAGACGCGCTTCTTCTAAACGTGCGGCTTCTTGACGCGCTTGTTCTGCTTCCAGTTCCGCTTGGCGCTGGGCTTCTTCTTGCGCAAGGCGTTGCGCTTCCGCTTCTTGAGCCAGACGCGCTTCTTCTAAACGTTGCTGTTCTTTCTCTTGCTCAATATTTTCTTCTTTGTTACGCCCAAAACCGAGCCACGAGAAAAAACCTTTTTTTTTCTTTTGCCATTAGCTACTAAACTCCTCGCACTAAATCATGGCGCGATTACATTGACGATATTGAAAATAATAATGAAGTCTATCATTTGATCATGGATAAACGCATCTTTTATACGAATTTTATGGTAAATTATTGCTGATTAAATCAAGGGAAGTCATCGATATAACGACAGACACGGTTCCCTTATTCTAAAAGACACTCCAGAACTCACGTTTAAACGATATAAATCAAAATAATATGGCCAAAAAACCACAAAAAGCCTCAATGGGACAAATCAGAATAATTGGGGGAAAATGGCGTGGTCGTAAACTTCCTGTTCTTGATAGCCAAGGATTACGACCGACAACGGATAGAGTGAAAGAAACACTCTTTAATTGGCTAATGCCTGTTATCCAAGATGCCCGCTGCCTAGACTGTTTTGCAGGAAGCGGTGGTTTAGGTATTGAAGCCCTCTCTCGCTATGCGCGTGAAACCACGTTTATCGAATATGAACGCGCAGTCGCCCAACAAATTACCACAAACTTAACCTTACTTAATGCAGAGAATGGACATGTCATTCAAGACAGTGCACTGTCATATCTCGCCAAACAAGGTTCACCTTATAATGTCATTTTTTTAGATCCTCCTTTTCATAAAGGCATGTTGTCAGACACTATCCAATTATTAGAAAATAACAATTGGTTAGCACAAGATTGCTATATTTATATTGAGGAAGAAGTTAAAGCGCAGACTTATACAATTCCGACTCATTGGACATTGCATAGAGAGAAGATCGCAGGACAAGTCGCGTACCGTCTTTATATTCGCAGTTTATCTGCTTAATTTTTTATGGAGCTGCTATGTTAATCTTTTTTGGCCGATTTTTAATGATCGGTGTTTGGGGCTTTCTACTTTTAAATATTATGTCTCCATTTCCTAAGCCTCTAAAATATTTTATGGATATCGCATTGATTTTTATGGTAATCATGCATGGATTACAAATCGTTATGTATAAAGCAGGACAACCTAAAGATCAAAAACCGTCAACAGCATTACAATTTCGTGTTTTCTTCTTTGGGATCTTTGAACTCTTAAAATACAAAAGAATTACGTAAAGAATACGAAGAAAAACAGAAAAACAAAACCAAACAGCAGCCATAAATAGTGTTATACCCTCGCAATTATCTGGGGTCGACAATTAGCCCCAGAGATTGCCAATATCATGAATATATTATCTTATTTATTGTCTTGATCATTACTTGGCATATCTGTTTCAAACTTAATAAAACGACTTCCCTGCATAAATAGACGTCCTTTCATTCCAGGTTCGATATCTTGATAAGATGATTTATCAATTTTTTAACACTAAATCTTTACGCTCATCAGTAGTTAAACGAAAAGTAACTTGATAATAATATGTTGTTTCTGGACCATTAACGTCATTTTCTCTTGAGCGCCGTTCATTTGCTGCAATTTCTTTTTTTATCAATTATTTCAACCATATAAAGTTTAATAGGCGAATTATCGTCACTTATCCGCTGTTTTTTTTTTGTTCAAAAAAAAACGATAAAGTTGCCGACGCTATAATTATGATTAGTATCGCAATTCCTAAAATAGCCGCTTTATTCATTACATTAGTTCCTATCGTTATATGGACAAAAAAAATAGTGTGCTTTATATTATTTTAATAAGTCCATCAATTTCGTCATTAACCGCTATTCTTAAATTAATCTTTCTGTTATGAATAATAAAACAGTTCTGAATATAAGGAAGATATTATGAGTTGGCCTTTTCTCGCCGTATTATTCTCCGGATGGCTTTATATCGATGCCGCATATCGAGGCCCTAATTGGCAACAATGGTTATTCCGTCCTATCACGTTACTCCTTTTATTACTTTGGGCATGGCAAGTTCCCGAACACAATATTAATAGCTACCTTATTGTAGGTGCATTATTAGCGACACTACTTTCTGATATCTTAAGAATTTTTGATAGTAAGTATTTACTACCTTCTTTTGCTTTGGTTTTTCTGAGCTATATACTTTATATGGTAAGCTTTTTACTACCGCTCCAACTCTCTTTCTATCTTCCTTTACTTGGATTCGTTATTCTTGCTTTCATTATCATTTTAGCGATTGTCTGGACTAAGCTCGATAAATTAGCAATTCCAGCCTCGTTAACTTTATTAGCGGCATTTGCTATGTTTTGGATTGCAGGTGAAAAATTCTTCTACTTAAGCAATGATTACAACTTGTCAGTCATGGTGGGTTCATTCCTGTTAGTAATTGCTTACTCCATATGGCTAATTAATCGCTTCCGCTTCTCATTTTCAGCATCCAAAGGGCTTGTCAGCGCCTGTTATTTTATTGGGCATTTCTTCATTGTTAGAGCTTTATTTCTTTAGTATCGATTAACCCCTTGTCTTTACAAAATAGAATGAGGGGTTAATTTTTTGACCTAGTTAGCACTTTTTGCCAATGAATATACCGTTGATATCTTGACTCTGGACTCTACTCCAAGCTGTAAAGTACTTATCAGAAATGAATTTAGACTTTACTTTGTTGAACAAGGAGAGCCAGTTATGACTAAACATGCTCATCAACACGATAATCATAAACATACCGATGCTTGCTGCTCAAGCTCTCAATGCTGTTCAGGTCACTCTGAGAATAGTACGCACTCACATACAGAAAGCGGACATTCTCATACTAAGATAGATAAAAGTGATCCTGAATGCGAGGATGAGCATCATCACGAGCATTCTCACGAACATAATCACGATGGGCACAATCATGCTCATGCAAGCTGTGATATCAACGCCCCTGTTTCTAACATTGAGCCAGAAAAGATTGCACAGCAACGCTTTAGTTGGAAAGTGCAAGGAATGGATTGTCCGAGTTGCGCTCAAAAAATTGAAACAGCCGCACTTAAAGTCGCGGGTGTAAAACAAGCAAAAGTCCTTTTTGCCACTGAAAAATTGGTCGTTGATGCAGATAGCGATCTACGCGCTGACGTGATCGCGGCAATTAACAGTGCAGGTTTTGAACTTTTT
>NZ_MIIZ01000756.1:0-3698 GCF_001743005.1 Shigella sp. FC1967
TGTCTTTGTTGCTTGTTTTATATGATTTTTTTAAGTGACTATGCTATGACAGTTATCGTTAGTTAAATTCAGAAAACTTATTACTATGTTAACTAACAGCCTTAACCATGTAGATAATTTGTTACTATGAGATTTTGGAGTTAGTAGTTATAAATATTTCTAATTAGCACTAAAAGCTAATATATATTTTATATTATTCTTAATAGGATTTTTTTAAGTTTTACTTAATTTAATTAGTAAAATGAATAAAAAAAATGCCACCTATTCTTCAATAGATGGCAGGATATTTTGATACAACAGTTTAATTACTCTATTAAGCCGTTGGCGATTTATTACTTGCACCCGCCCTTGGCAACCAAATCTCTACTCGTAACCCACCTAATGGGCTATCGTCAGCTTTAACATGGCCTCGATGTTGACTGACTGCTGTTTCAACAATCGCTAATCCTAAGCCTGTTCCACCAGATTCGCGATCCCTTGCTTCATCAGTGCGGTAGAATGGCCGGAAGATATGTTCTCTATCTTCTGGGCTAACACCTGGTCCATCATCATCAACAATAATCGTGATACCTTGGTTCTGTTCAGTAAAGGCAACCTCAATACGAGAATGTGAATAACGTAAGGCATTACGAACGATATTCTCAAATGCACTTGCCAGAGAATAGGGATTGCAGTAAATAGGCCATGCTCCCGGAGGTGTTGTGACTTGTAGCGTTTTATTGCTTTGTTCCGCTTCAAACTTAGCGTTATCTAAAATATCATCCCACAGTTCATTAGCTTTTACGGTCTCGCGTAATAACTCGTTTTTATGTTGGTTGCGTGAAAGCACCAGTAAATCATTAATCATGCCATCAAGGCGCTGAGTTTCGGTTTCGATGCGTTCTAGCTCTTTACTTTCTCCGCTGCGACGACGTAATAATGCACTGGCTAATTGTAGTCGCGTTAGTGGCGTGCGTAGTTCATGAGAAATATCAGAGATCAGTCGTTGTTGTGCTTCAACCATACGTTCAAGCGCACTTATCATCTGATTAAAACTGGTACCAGCAGCTAAAAACTCTTGAGGACCTGTCTCTAGTTCTGGGTGAGGGCGTAAATTGCCTTTAGCCACATCGTCAGCCGCATTTTTAAGTTGCCTTGCTGGTTTTGCCAAGCTCCAAGAGAGCCAGACTAATAGCGGTGTGCTGATAAGCATGGTAAATATCAGTAACAGTAATGGTTTATCAAATAATAAGTTGATAAAGTCAGATTGCGGGCTACTTGAAGGGCGGACAAGATAAAGTTGGTAATGATCTTCGCCATCCCTTACCGAAAAAGGCCCTAACATTTCAGAGCGACCATACTTTTTCTTTTTAGGATGATCGGCATTATCAGATTGGCCAATAAAGTTTCTGACAACCTGCATCTCATTACGTTGAGCACCGATGATCCGACCTTCACTAGTAACAATAATTAAACGTTGGCCAGGAGGCGCCCATTTATCAATGGCTCGAATTAATCG
Organism: Shigella sp. FC1967; assembly: GCF_001743005.1. Lineage (NCBI taxonomy): Bacteria > Pseudomonadati > Pseudomonadota > Gammaproteobacteria > Enterobacterales > Enterobacteriaceae > Shigella > Shigella sp. FC1967. The sequence goes on from NZ_MIIZ01000756.1 coordinate 1,499, forward strand.
ACGCCACCAAAGGAGATCGTTAGCGGGATCTTGCGCTAATTCCGCTTCGATATGTTGTTCTAGCATAACACCCTGACGGTATTCACTCTCTAAAAGAGGGGTAAGCTGGCGCGAGTCCAGCTTGGGAACCATCATAACTAGCACGAGAACTAATGCTAGCGTCAGCCAGAAAATTGCGAAAATACGCGCTGACAGACTATTTATCATAAAGAATAATTTATCAAGTTATTGAAACCATCAGATAACCCCGGCCACGTAATGTTTTAAACCAAGGTTGTCCATCTGTTCTTTCTGGCAACTTACGGCGTAAGTTGGAAATATGCATATCAATTGCTCTATCAAATGGTGTTAAGCGTTTACCTAACACTTCTTGGCTGAGATGCTCGCGCGATACAACTTGTCCTAAATGCTGGGCAAGAAGATAAAGTAGAGTAAACTCAGTTCCTGTTAACTCTAGTGGTTCATTGTCAAAGCTTGCTTCTTGTCTACCAGGGTTAAGTTGTAGCTTATCAACTTGTAATGTGGGAGATGCGTTGTTATCAGTCTGTTTTTGTTCGCTCCAATTTGAACGACGCAAAATAGCTCTGATACGTGCAACCAGTTCTCTATCATTAAAAGGTTTTGGTAAATAGTCATCAGCACCTAGCTCTAAGCCAAGTACTCGGTCAAGATCACTGCCTCTTGCCGTTAACATAATGACAGGGGTCTGGAAATTTTGGCGTAACTCTTTGAGTGTCTCAATCCCGTTTTTACGTGGCATCATGATATCCAGTAATAACAAGTCGATAGATGCATCCAAAAGTTTAAGTGCTTGTTCGCCATCAGAGGCGAGTACAACATTAAAGCCTTCCATTTCAAGCAGTTCTTTTAATAGCGATGTTAATTCGCGATCGTCATCCACTAATAAGATTTTATGCATTCGTCAATTCCTCCAAGAGAAAAATACGATAATAAATAGCGCGAATCTATGACTTTACGTTCTTTTACACGCTCTGACGCTAGTTTGCAGCCGCAACGGTATAGTAATCCACATAGCAAAGAATTACACATATGAATTATACACATTGAGGTCGTATTAATTAGGTCGGTATTAATTTACCGAATTAGGAGTGAAGCAATGCGTAAAGTAGCAGTAGTTGCACTAGCATCAATGTTTTTGGCAGCTCCGACGATGGTATTAGCGGAAACCGCAAATACTAATCCGCCTACTGAGCAACAGTATAATGGTAACTACCACTGCGGTTATGGCTATGGAATGCATGGCGACCGTGATTATAGAGGTCACCGCGGACAACGTGGACATATGATGGATCGTAATTATGGCGAGTCACGTATGTTTAACGGTATTACCTTAACTGAGCAACAACGTACTCAAATGCGTGATTTAATGCGCCAGCATCATCAAGATCGATATAACGGAAATTTCGTCAGCATCATGAGAATATGCATAAATTAGTCACTGCTGAAAAGTTTGATGAAGCAGCAGTCAGAGCACAGATGCAAGATATGGATAAACAAGCGATTGAACGCCATGTAGAAATGGCAAAAGTCCATAATCAAATGTATCAGTTGTTAACCCCAGAACAGAAAGCGCAGTTGGAAAAGAATTACCAACAGCAAATGTCATATTTTGACCAACAAGGTCAACAAAATCAGTAATGAAGTAAGAGTGTAGTAGTAAAGTAGTACCTAGTTAGAGAGTAAGTAGCAACAACGAAGTTTTTTCCTTGCCATAGACACCATCCCTGTCTTTTGCAGCCCCTCTGGAGAGGGGCTTTTTTTTTTTGTTCGTAACATAATGGTTTTATTGTGATTTAACGAAGAACATCTGATGTCATAAATTAAGTTTATTATTAAAATAGTCATTTTACTGCTTTCAAATAGATATCATTTTGGCAGAATTTATATTTTTTATTCTTAATTTTCAATATTACTTTTTTTTATTAAATTCAATTTAATTCTTCGAGTATTTTCAATTGATAAACCTTGATTATGTTGAATTTCGTTTTATATATTTTTAACCCATTAGGATACACGAAAAAAGTTTTTGTACTGGAAAAGTTGATAAAATTTTTGCTTTAACCAAAATATCATCAGCTAAAAGGAGATATAGTGAGGTAATTATCATCATTTATAAATTTTTTCTTTTATCATTTCTCTTTTCAAAATAACTCCTCCTATACCTGTAATTATATAGTTA